>DATMMM010000351.1:0-16796 GCA_035569735.1 Allostellaceae bacterium
GCCGTATTTCAGCATCGCCTCGTCGTAGGCGATGCGCGGGAACGGCGGCTTGGTGACGGACCGGGCTTGGCCGAACTCCTCGAAAACACCGGCCAGCACCGGCTCGAGTGCAGCGAACACGTCCTCCTGCGTGACGAAGGACATCTCGAGATCCAGTTGATAGAACTCGCCCGGCGAGCGGTCGGCTCGGCTCGCCTCGTCCCGGAAGCAGGGCGCGATCTGGAAGTAGCGGTCGAAGCCCGCCACCATCAGCAGCTGCTTGAACTGCTGCGGCGCCTGCGGCAACGCGTAGAACTTGCCGGGATGCAACCGGCTCGGCACCAGGTAGTCGCGGGCACCCTCGGGCGAGCTCGCGGTCAGGATCGGCGTCTGGAACTCGGTGAAGCCCTGCTCGATCATGCGTCGGCGGATCGAGGCGATCACCTGCGAGCGCAGCACGATGTTGCGGTGGACCGCCTCGCGCCGGAGGTCGAGGAAGCGGTATTTGAGGCGCATGTCCTCGGGATATTCGGCGTCAATGTTGACCGGGAAGGGCAGCGGCTCGGCCTCCGAGCGCACCGCGATCTCGGCGATCTGCAGCTCGACCTCGCCGGTCGGCAGCTTTGGGTTGACGGTCTCGGCCGAGCGCTCGACCACGGTCCCGGTAAGCGTGACCACGCTCTCGAGCTTCAGCGCATCCGCCTGCTTGAAGAGCGGGCTGGAGACATCGATGACGGTCTGCGTTACGCCGTAGTGGTCTCGCAGGTCGATGAACAGCAACTGGCCGTGATCGCGCTTGCGATGCACCCAACCCGAGAGGCGAGCGGTTTTTCCGGCGTCGGCATGGCGCAACGCGCCGCAAGTGTGGGTGCGATAGGCGTGTATCGGCATCTTGGCTCAGCGTAAATGGCGTCGCGCGAGAGGCGGGAGAACGCACGGAATTCCGGGGCTTGTCAATGGCGGCGCCGGGCTTGCGTGGGCCTGGAATATTTCAGCCTTTCGGGCGGGTGGTCCGCCTTTCGCCTTTGGCTTTTTGCGTGTATAGCAGCGCTCGCATGAAACTCATTGCCGATACCGCGGCGCTGGCCGAGTTCTGCGAGCGGCAGGCGCGCACGGAATTCGTCACGGTCGACACCGAGTTCATGCGCGACCGGACCTACTGGCCGGACCTCTGCCTGGTCCAGGTGGCGGGACCGGAGGAAGGCGCGGTGATCGACCCCTTGAGCGCCGGGATCGACCTCGCGCCGCTCTTCAAATTGCTCGCCCAGCCTAGCGTGCTCAAGGTGTTCCACGCTGCCCGGCAGGACATCGAGATCTTCTACAAGCTGATGGGCGCGGTGCCGGAACCGCTGTTCGACACCCAGGTGGCTGCCATGGTGTGCGGCTTCGGCGAGTCCGCGAGCTACGAGACGCTCGCCGGCAAACTGGCGGGCGCCAGGATCGACAAGTCCGCGCGCTTCACGGACTGGTCGCACCGGCCGCTCACGGAGCGCCAGGTCCACTACGCGCTCTCCGATGTCGTGCCGCTGCGCACGGTTTACGAGAAGCTGAAGGCGCGTCTGCAGCGGAACGACCGCGCGGCTTGGCTCGAGGAAGAGATCAAGGTCCTGACGGATCCCGCAACCTACACCATCGACCCGCGAGAATCCTGGCGCCGCTTCAAGCTGCGTGGTGGCAGCCGCCGCACCCTCGCGCTGCTGCGGGAATTGGCGGCCTGGCGGGAGATCGCGGCGCAGCAACGCAATTTGCCGCGCAACCGGGTCCTGCGCGACGAGCAGGTGATGGAGATCGCGGCGCACGCGCCCAGCACGCCCGCCGATCTCGCGCGTACTCGCGGCCTAGGCAAGGGCTTCGCCGAGGGCAAGTTCGGCGCCGAGGTGCTGGAGGTGATCCGGCACGCCCTCGCGCTACCCGAGCATACTCATCCGGAGGCGCCGCCGCGGCGCGAGGTGCCGCCCGGGCTCGGACCGCTGGTCGAGTTGCTGCGCGTGCTCCTGAAGCTGCGCTGCGAGGAGCACGGCGTCGCCCAGAAGCTGGTGGCGAGCGCCGAGGATCTCGAGCTGATCGCCGCGGAGGACTCGGCCGACGTGCCGGCGCTCGTGGGCTGGCGGCGGGAGTTGTTCGGCGAGGACGCGCTTGCTCTCAAACAGGGCCGCCTCGCCCTCACCGCCTCCGGCAAGCAAATCCGGCTGGTGCGGCTGGACGAGCCCGCTCCGGCCGAGGCACACGGGAGTGTGTGAGGCGGGCGCCGGCTTGCCGGCCGATTGCGCTTGCCCATAGCTTGCGTCCAACTTCCGCACGAGGCGCTCATGCCCGTCATTCCCGAGATCATCGCTTACAAGGACGAGCTCACGGAGTGGCGGCGGGACATCCACGCCCACCCGGAGCTCTGCTACCAGGAGAACCGCACCTCGGACCTGGTGGCGCAGCGGCTGGAGTCGTTCGGCATCGAGGTCACCCGGGGAATCGCGCGTACCGGCGTGGTGGGGACGCTCAGGGCAGGAACCAGCGACCGCGCGCTCGGATTGCGCGCCGACATGGACGCGCTGCCGCTTCATGAGAAGAACGAGTTCGCGCACCGGTCGCGTCATGACGGGCGGATGCACGCCTGCGGTCACGACGGGCACACGACCATCCTGCTGGGCGCGGCGCGCTACCTCGCGCAAACGCGGGACTTCGACGGCACGGTCTATTTCATCTTCCAGCCAGCGGAGGAAGGCGGCGGCGGCGGCAAGCTCATGGTGGAGGAAGGCCTGTTCGAGCGGTTTCCCGCCGAGGCCGTCTATGGTCTCCACAACGCGGCGCGCTGGCCCGCGGGCAAGTTTTTTACGCGGCCCGGGCCGGTGATGGCGGCCTCAGCGAGCTTCGATTTGCAGGTGACCGGGCGGGGCACGCACGCCGCGCGGCCGGAAAGCGGCTTCGACGCCGTGGTCGCGGCCGCTCACATCGTGATGGCGCTCCAGAGCGTAGTGAGCCGGACGATCAGCCCCTTCGACGCCGCCGTCGTCAGCGTGACCCAGATCCATGGCGGCGACGCCTATAACGTCGTCCCCGAGGATGTGCAGATCCGCGGCAATTGCCGCGCTTACCGGACCGAAGTCATGGATCGGATCGAGGCCGCCGTCCGGCGCGTTGCCGAGAATGCGGCCGCCGCACACGGCGCCACGGCGCGCCTCGACTTCCGGCGCGGGTATCCGCCCTTGGTCAACCACGCCCGCGAGACCGGGATCGCTTGCGACGCGGCGGCTTTGGTGGTGGGCGAGCCGAACGTCGATCGCAACGGCGCGCCGCGCATGGCCTCGGAGGATTTCTCCTACATGCTCGAGGCGCGACCGGGGGCCTTCATCTTCCTCGGCAATGGCGACGGCGAGGGCAGCTGCGACGTGCACAACCCGCACTACGATTTCAACGACGAGATCCTGGCCGTGGGGGCGAGCTATTTCGCCCGCCTGGTCGAGATGACGCTCGCCAAGCGCTGAAGGCTCGACCCGATCATCGCCGCTTGCCACCGGCGCGGTTCGGCCCGACGCGGATGCGGGCCTCCACCCCGAGCGCGCGCGCCAGCGCCGCGAGGCGCCGCTCGACGGCCTCGCCGCCCTGAAGCGGACCCCGTCCCGGCAGCCGAAGCACCAAGCTTCCCCGCTCGAGCTTCAGCGAGGCGCGCCGCAACGGCCGAGGCACGCCGCCGGAGATGGTATAGGCGAGGCGCAGCGCCAGCCCCGTGCGACGGGCATCCGCGAGCACCTCGTCGTCGATCAGTCGCGATACCGTGTCGCGTATCGCGCTTTCGGGGCCGCCGTAGCGGGCATGCAACGCCACCGCCAGGAAGGCGCGCTCGCGATGGTTGGGGCCGGCGGCGGCCATGTAGAGCACCGTGCGAAATGCCTGCTCGGCGCGGTAGTCCGGGTGCTCCGCCCAGGCGACGTCCCCGAGCAGGGTGGCGGCGTATCGCAACCGCGCCTGCGGATCCGGGCGCGGGTAGGCGGCGGAAAGCCAGGCATGGATTTCGCCATTGCCGGTTGCAAAGCGCGGATTGCCGCGCGCCATCGCCTCACAGGCCACCAGCAACGGATCCTGCCGGCGCTCGCGCTCCGGCAGCAGCTCGTAGATGTGACCCTCGCGCAGGCCCAGCGCCGAGAACACGATGCGCCGGGGCTCCATCACCGCGACAATGCGGCGAAGGATCTCGGCCGCCACCGGCACGACCTCGAGGCGCTTGCGCGAGACCGCGCTGATCTGCTCGAGCGAGCGCCGTGAGAGCCTCGCGATCAATCCCAGGAAATCCTCGGCGTCCCGGCGCGGGAGCGTGTAAGCCTGGATCACGTGGATCGGATAGCGGGTTTGCTCCATGTGGATGCGCGCGAGCGCGCGCCAGGCGCCACCGACCGCGTAGACCGTGTCGTCCCGCCGATGGTGCAGCCAATCCACGCGTTCGACCTGCCGCTCGATCGCGGCGCCGAGCTTGCGCTCGTCGCCTATGAGATCGGCCAGTCGAAGCGGCCCGATCGGCAAGGTCGCCCCTCTGTGGGTTCGGCCGTGGCGGACCGGCACCAGCTCGACGCTGCCGCCGCCGAGATCGCCCACCACCCCGCTGGAATCCGGAATTCCCGCGACGACGCCCAGCGCCGAGAGCCGACCCTCCGCCTCGCCCGACAGGATCTGTACGGCGACGCCGGTGCGGCGCCGAACCTCGGCGGCGAAGGCGGGGCCGTCCTCGGCATCGCGCACCGCCGCTGTTGCGAGCGCATCGAGGCGGCCGACGCCGATGGCGCGTGCGAGCGCCACGAACCGCTCGAGATGCGCGAGGGCCGACTCGACGCCCTCGGGGTTGAGCTTACCGGTCTCGCCGAGCCCACGGCCCAGTCCGCACAGGACCTTCTCGTTGAGCAGCGGCACCGGCGCGCGCGAGAGCGCGTCGTAGACGACGAGGCGGACGGAATTGGAGCCGATATCGATGACCCCGACCGGGCCTCCCTTGCCCGGTCGCCGCGCCCTGCCGCTCGCCGGCATCGGCTACTCCGATGCCGCGACCTGCTGGCCGATCGGACGGGGCCGTGGCCGACGGAGCGCGCGGCCGCGGCCGGAGAGGCTCGGGTTGGTCATGAAGTAGGTGTGCGCGCTGAAGGCATCCGGAGCCGCGGGCTCGCGCTCGTAAACGCCGCTGCCATCGAGCCGCCAGCTCTGCGCGGTATCCCGCAGGTTCGACACCATGATCTCGTCGAGCACTTGCCGGTGCACGGTCTCGTTCTCGATCGGCACCAGCGCCTCCACGCGCCAATCGAAGTTGCGCAGCATCCAATCGGCGGAGCTGATGAACACCTTGGCCTGCGGCGAGGGCAAGCGCTGACCGTTGCCGAAGCAGACGATGCGGCCATGCTCCAGAAAGCGCCCGACAATGCTCCTGACCCGGATGTTCTCGGAAAGGCCCGGCACGCCGGGGCGCAAGCAGCAGATGCCTCGCACCACGAGATCGATCTGGACACCCGCGCCCGACGCACGATAGAGCGCGTCGATCATGGCGGGATCGACGATCTGATTGAGCTTTACCCAGATCTGCGCGGGACGTCCGGCGCGGGCGTGGTCGATCTCGGCCTCGATGAGCTCGAGCAGCCGCTTCCTGAGATCGACGGGTGCAAAAGCGACCTTCTCGAGGTGCGTGGGGGTCGCGTAGCCCGTCATGTAGTTGAAGAGCCGCGCGGCATCGCGGCAGAGCGCGGGATCGCAGGTGAAGAACGAGAGGTCGGTGTAGACCTTCGCCGTGTCCGGGTGATAGTTCCCGGTGCCGAGGTGGACGTAGGAGTGCAGCTCGCCGGCCTCGCGGCGCACGACCAGCGACACCTTGGCGTGGGTCTTGAGCTCGATGAACCCATAGACGACCTGCACGCCGGCTCGCTCGAGATCGCGCGCCCAGCGGATGTTGGCCTCCTCGTCGAAGCGCGCCTTGAGCTCGATCAGCGCGGTGACGGTCTTGCCCGCCTCCGCCGCCTCGATCAGCGCCCGCACGATCGGGCTGTTGACGCTGGTGCGGTAGAGCGTCTGCTTGATCGCGACCACGGCGGGGTCGCGCGCGGCCTGGCGGACGAACTGCACCACCACGTCGAAGCTCTCGTAGGGGTGGTGGACGATGATGTCCTTCTGGCGGATGGCGGCGAAGCAATCGCCGCCGAAATCGCGGATGCGCTCGGGAAACCGCGGGTGATAGGGCTTGAAGAGGAGATCCGGGCGCTCGCCGATGATCAGCTGGCGCGTGTCGGAAAGGCCGAGGATGCCGTCGAGCGGCGAGGAATCGTCGGGCGACACATCGAGATTTTCGGCGAGGAAGCGCTGGAGGTCCTCAGGCATGCCGGCATCGACGGCGAGCCAGATCACGTTGCCGCGGCGGCGGCGCTTGAGGGCGCTCTCGAACAGGCGGACGAGATCCTCGGCCTCCTCCTCGATTTCCATCTCGCTGTCCCGCACGATCCGGAACATGCCGTGGCCCACCACCGAGAATCCCGGAAACAACCGGTCCAGGAACAACGTCACCATCCGCTCGAGCGGCAGGAAGCGCACGTTCGCGCCGGGCATGCGGATGAACCGGCCGATGGCGCTCGGCAGCAGCAGCAGCGCCTGCATGCGCTTGCCGTCGCGGGCGCGGGTCAGCTGCAGCGCCAGCCCGATGCCGCGGTTCGCAACGAACGGAAAGGGATGCGCGGGGTCGACCGCGAGCGGTGTCAGCACGGGGAAGACCTCGGCGAGGAAGTGCGCCTCGACCCAGGCTCGATCCTCGGCCGAGAGGTCCTGCGGGCCGATCACGGAGACTCCGGCCTCGGCCAGCTGCTGGCGGAGCGCGCGCCAGATCACCTGCTGGTCGTGCATCAGCTTGTGCGCGCGCTGGTTGATCGCGGCGAGCTGCTGAGCCGGGGTCAGGCCATCCTGGCTCGGCGTCGCCACGCCCGCCAGCACCTGGCCTTTGAGCCCGGCCACGCGGACCATATAGAACTCGTCGAGGTTGCTTGCGGATATCGACAGGAAGCGGAGCCGCTCCAGGAGCGGGTGATTGGGGTTGGCCGCTTCCTCGATGACCCGCTCGTTGAAGGCGAGCCACGACAGCTCGCGGTTGATGAACCGCGCCTCGGAAGTCGGGTCTATCGATGACTGGAGAGCCGGTTGCGCCTGGGCCACGTCACCTCGCTTGCAACAATAATCACACGGTTTTCCAACGGGTTGTATATAGTCTATAACGTAATGATGACGCTGTCATGGCGCGTTTTTCGGCGGGCCGGGAGCGGCCCTTGAAGCGGCTCCTGGTGCTTCGGCACGGCGCCGCCCAGGGGAAGAGTTCGGCCGGCCAGGATCGCGACCGGGCCTTGACGCCCCAGGGACGGCGGGCCGTCGTGGCGCTCGGCCGTCGGCTGAAGTCCGATGCGATCAGCCCCGATCATGTGCTCAGCTCGCCGGCCCGGCGAGCGCGCGAGACCCTCGATGCCCTCGCGAGCGCGCTCGGTCCGCTGCCGCCTGCGGATTTTCCGGAAGATCTCTATCTCGCGGATAGTCCCACCCTGCTGGACTACCTCCGGAGCGTGCCCGCCGAGACGCGCTCCCTGCTGCTGGTCGGCCACAATCCCGGCCTCGAGGAATTGGTCCGCGGGCTCGCGGGCCCGAAGGCTGCCGAGATCGGGTCCGGCCTGCCCGCCGCGGGGCTGGCGGTCTTCGAGATTTCGGGTGCTTGGTCGTCCCTCAACCCGTCCGGTGCCCGGCTGGTGGAGTTTCTCGCTCCCTGAGCCGCTGCCCCGACGCTAACCGGGGCCCAGCACCGCCCGCGCCAGCGGAATCGTGATGCCGCGGCGATCTCGGAGCGCAGCGGCGTCGAGTTCCGCCACCAGCCGGCGCGCGGCCTCGAAGCTGCGCTCCATATGGCGCAGCAGGAACAGCACGACCTCCTCGCTCACCGCGAGCTGCCGGTCGGCAAACAGCTTGACCATCAGCGCCGCGAGCAGGGCATCGTCGGGTGCCGCGACCGCGACCACCGGCGCCGCGACCAGCCGTGAGCGCAGATCCAGGAGAAGGCCGGGCCAGCGCGCCGGCGGCTCGCGCGCCGTCAGCAGCATGCCGCCCCGGCGCTCCGCGATCAGGTTATAGAGATGGAGCAGCGGTTCGGCGCTGGCGCGGTCGGCATCGTCGACCACGCAGGCCCGAGCGCCGCCGAGCAGCTGAGGCACCGCCTCCGTGGCAAGCCGATCCGCCTCGATCATCGGAGCCTCGCTTCGCGCAGCGAAGACGCGCGCGAGGTGCGTCTTGCCGCAACCCGCGGGCCCGTAGAGCGTGAGCGCGGGAGCCGGCCAGTGCGGCCAGCGGTCGAGCCACTGGATCGCCGCCTGATTGCAGGGCGTCACCAGAAAATCCGCCTCATCGAGCGCCGGACGGTGGCCGAGATCGAGGATCAGCTGGGTCATTCGGTGCCGCGCGGCTTGCGCCTCGCCTTGGCGGGATCGTAGAGCGGACTCGCGAGATAGCGCGAGAGGCCGAACCGGACGAGCACGCCCATGATGGCGGCGATGGGCACCGCGATCAGCACGCCCAGAAGGCCGAACAGAGTGCCGAAGGACAGCAGCGCGAAAATCACCCACACCGGGTGCAACTGCACGCGCTCGCCCACCAGCTTCGGCGTGAGGATATTTCCCTCCACCGTCACACCCACGACGAACAGGACGGCGACGTAGAGCACGTAGTGCTGATCCGAGAACTGCGTCAGCGCCAAGAGCATCGCCAGGACGAAGCCGACCGCGAAACCGACATAGGGAATGAAGGCGAGAACGCCGATCAGCAAGCCGATGACCGAGCCGAAATTGAGTCCCAGCGCCGTGAGCCCGACGGCATAGTAGATGCCGAGCAACACACAGACGCTGAGTTGGCCCCGGAGATAGGCCGACAGGATCTCGTCTATCCGCTCCGCCTGTTCGCGAATGGTCGCGGCCTGGGCGCGCGGCAGCCAGCTGTCGAGCCGCGCGAGAATGCGGTTCCAGTCTCGCAGCAAAAAGTAGGAGACGACCGGCGTCACGAACACCAGCGACAGCAGGTTGGCGAGCGCGACGCCGCGGGTCACCACGTCGCGGAACACCGTACCGAGCACGGCGAACATGTCCGCGAGCTTGCTGCCCACGGCGTCGCGGAGCTTGGTGAAATCCTCGGGCGTGAGCCGCTGCTGAGCCATCTCCATCAGCGTCTCGGCCTCGCGCCTCGCCGCCGCGAGCAGGGTCGGCAGCCGGCCGGCGAGGTCCAGCACCTGCGCCTCCAGGATCGGCACCACCAGCATGATCACCAAAACCAACAAGGTGAGAAACAGCGCGAGCACCAGGAACGCGGCAAGCGCGCGCGGCACTCCGAGATGCTCCAGCCGGTTGACCAACGGATTGAGGAAGTAGGCGATCGCGATCCCCGCCACGAACGGCAGCAGGATGGCGCTCAAGAGCCAGAGCGCCAGGAAGAACAGCGCCAAGCCGATCAGCCAAAACCAGGTGTTGCGCTGGATGGCGGTCACGACGCCTGCTCTTCCAGCCCCGCGAGCACGCGCGCCCAGCGCACCAGGTACCCCGCGCCGGAAGCGAGCGTCGTCGCCGCCACGGCGTAGACCAGCACTTGCATCAGCATCTCCGCGCGCAAGCCGACGCCGAGCATGGCGAGTGTCACGGCGGCCAGCGAGATCTGGCAGGCCGTGTTGAGCTTGCTGACGATCAGCGGCTCCGAGCGGATCGCGTGCGACATCGCGTGCACCAGGAGGAAGCCGCCGACGATCAGCAGATCGCGGAACACCACCAGGATCACCAGCCAAACCGGCAGGTGGCCGGCGATGCCGAGCGTCACATAGACACTCACCAGCAATGTCTTGTCGGCGATCGGGTCGAGCAGCGCGCCGAGCTCGGTCCGGCGATTGAACCGCTTGGCAATGAAGCCATCGATAGCGTCGGACACGCCAGCGGCGACGAAAACCCAGAATGCCGCCGTGTGCCTGCCTTCAGAAATGAGCCAGACGGTCAGCGGCACGGTGAGCAGCCGCGCCAGCGTAATAAGGTTCGGAAGACTCAAGGGCGGATCCGATCCTGCCGCGCTATTGGCCCGTGCTCTTGGCGCTCAGTGTCCAGTCGGCATCGCCCTGCGCCAGCACGAGATCGCGCTGCGACAGCACCAGCTGGAGCTGCTGGGGATCGCCGACATAGTGAATCTCGATGCGGGCGCCCTCCTGGCTCAGCGACAACAAGGTCGCCCGCTGGATCGCCGGCACGCTCTGCAGCCGGTCGCGCACCACCACCCAGTCCCTCAGATTGGTCATCCGGACCAACGCGATCAGCGTCGCTTCGTCGCCGGTACGCTGCAGCGTGGCCTTTTTCCAGGACTCCGACACGTCTGCGACCACGACGCCAACCGCACGCGCGAAGAACTCGTCGTCGCTCTCCTTCGGCTCGGATTTGATGGAGCTCATCCAATTCTGGTCCGAATAGCCGTCGCTGTAGCGGGCGGTCGTCACCTGAAGGACCCGCTGGTCGCCGCTGCCGGAGAGCGCCGCCTGCGTCACCAGGACGTCGGCGTTGTCATAGCGGCGCCCGAGCTCGGCGAGCGCCTCCTTGTCGCCCTTTAGCACTTGCGGCGCATCGACCGCCTGAACGGCTGCGAGGTCGCCGGTCGGCACCTGCATCGGCACCAGGCCCTCGGCGAGCGGCTGCCGGCTCCAAGCGGCGCGCCAGGGATTGGGGTCGTCCCAAAGCACGGCGCGATTGCTGGCGGACAGCACGGGAAGCACGACCAGCGGCTTGCTGCGCGTCTCCGTGAAGGCGATGCCGCGGTTCTGCAACAAGCGCCGCACCGGCTCCGGCCGGAAGCGGTACGTCAGGGTGGCGAGGTAGCGCACGGTGGAGCTGCGCTCGCTGGTGACCTCGAAATCCTGAACCAGGCCGAAGAGGTCGGCATCGGTCACCTTGGGCAGCCGGTTCCAGTCCTGCTTAAGGGTGAGCCGCTCCAGCAGCATGCGGAATGCGCGGCGCTCGCCGTCGGCGCGGGCGACGTCGCGCGCCTGCGCCGCGCTCTGAGCCGTCGCGTCGACGGCTACGTTCGAGACGGTATAAACCGGGCCCGACCGAGTCTGGGCAAGCGCCGGAAGCGTCAGCAGAAATCCCGCCATCGCCAGCAGGAAACCGTGCCTCAGCATCATTGCAAACCGCCTCGGATACAGTATGTTCGCGCGGAACCTCACGGGCACCGCCCCCGGAGGTCATACCCTACACCGGGTGAGGACGCCATAAGGAGCCAAAATTACCTGGACCAGTATCGCGCCGCCGGGGTCGATATCGATGCCGGGGCGGCACTCGTCGAGGCTCTGAAACCGCTGGCGAGATCGACGGCCCGGCCCGGCAGCGACGCGGGTCTCGGCGGCTTCGGCGCACTGTTCGATCTGAAAGCGACCGGCTACAAGGACCCGGTTCTGGTAGCCACCACCGATGGCGTGGGCACCAAACTCAAGATCGCCATCGCCGCCGGACGGCATGAGACGATCGGGATCGATCTCGTCGCGATGTGCGTCAACGATTTGGTCGTGCAGGGCGCGGAGCCGCTGTTCTTCCTCGACTATTTCGCGACCGGGAAACTGGACGTGACGACCGCGCGCGTGATCCTGGAAGGGGTCGCGGAAGCCTGCCGCGCGACGGGCTGTGCGCTGATCGGGGGCGAGACCGCGGAGATGCCCGGCATGTATGCGGCCGGCGACTACGACCTCGCGGGCTTCGCGGTGGGCGCCGTGGAGCGCGACCGCATCATCGATGGCCGCGCCGTGCGCGCCGGGGACGTGGTGGTCGGCCTCGCCTCGAGCGGGCTGCACTCCAACGCCTTCTCGCTGGTGCGCCGCATCGTCGAGCAGGCGCGCCTCCCCTACGATGCTCCGGCGCCGTTCATGCCGGATCGCACATTGGCCGAAGCGCTGCTGGTGCCGACGCGACTTTATGTGAAGAGCTGCCTCGCAGCCGCCGCGGCCGGCGGCGTCAAAGCGCTGGCGCACATCACGGGCGGCGGCCTCGTCGAGAACATTCCGCGCGTGATTCCGCCGGAGGTGAGCGTCGAGCTCGACGCCCTTGCCTGGCCGCTGCCGCCGGTCTTCCGCTGGCTCGCGGAGACAGCGGGCCTGTCGCGCAGCGAGCTCGCGCGCGTTTTCAATTGCGGCCTCGGCATGATCGCGGTGGTGGAGCCGAGCCGGGCCGACGCGATTTCCCAAGTATTCACCGACGCCGGCGAGACCGTCTATCGCGTGGGGCGCGTCGTGCCGCGGCCGGCGAAGGACGCCGGCACGCTCCTCCTCAACACGGAGACAGCGTGGCCCGGCTGAGGGTCGCCGTGCTGATTTCCGGGCGCGGGTCGAACCTGCAGGCACTCATCGATGCCTGCAGCGATCCGGCTTTCCCGGCCGAAATCCGGCTGGTGATCTCGAACGAACCCGGCGCGCAGGGCCTGATCCGCGCCGAGCGCGCGCGCATTCCCACCCGAGTCATCGCTCATAAGCAGTATGCGGAACGGGCGAGCTTCGATGCGGCGCTCGACCGCGCGCTCGAGGAGGCTGGCATCGAGCTGGTCTGCCTCGCGGGCTTCATGCGCATGCTGGGCGACCCGTTCGTCGCGCGCTGGCGCAACCGGCTGATCAATATCCACCCCTCGCTGCTGCCGGCATTCAAGGGCCTCAAGACCCACGAGCGCGTGCTCGCCGCTGGCGTGCGCTTCACCGGCTGCACCGTGCATTTCGTGCGGCCCGCGATGGATGAGGGACCGATCATCGTGCAATCCGCCGTACCGGTGCTGGCGGGCGACGACGCCGCGAAGCTTGCGGAGCGCGTGCTCGCCGACGAGCACAAGGCCTACCCGCGGGCGCTTCGTCTGATCGCCGAGGGCCGCGTCAGGGTGACCGATGAGCAAGTTGAAATCAACGGCGCCGCCGGCCCGGCGCCGGCCGCGCTCGGCAACCCGGCCGGCTGAACGCCGGGTCTTGCCAAAGTCGGAGGTTGCGGTATAGGTCCCGGCGGAAGACTTGAGGTACTAGGGGAACAGTACGCATGGCCGTCGACCAGGAATTCGAGCGCCACCAGCAGATGTGGATCAACTTCACCCGGCTGATGAAGTGGTCCATCGCGGGGATAATTTTGGCCTTGGTGGCGCTGCGCCTGCTGACGCTCTGACGACAGCGCTCGCGCCGATTACGGGCAGATATCCACGCCGGCGAAAAACAACGCGATCTCCGTTTGGGCATTCTCGGCTGAATCCGAGCCGTGGACGGAATTCGCTTCGATCGATTCCGCGAAATCCTTGCGGATGGTGCCGGGCGCGGCCTTCTTGGGGTCGGTTGCGCCCATGATCTCGCGATTGAGGGCCACCGCGTTGTCGCCCTCCAGCACCTGGACCACCACCGGTCCCGAGATCATGAAGTCGACCAGGTCCTTGAAGAACGGCCGGGCCCGGTGGACCGCATAGAACTGCTCCGCCTGCTCTCGCGACAGTTGCAGCCGTCGCTGTGCAACGATCCTGAGCCCGCGCTCCTCGAAGCGCGCATTGATCTTGCCCGTCAAATTGCGCCGCGTAGCGTCCGGCTTGATGATCGATAAAGTACGCTCGATGGCCATGATCAGCGGTACTCCCCAGCACCCGACATAAAATTGCGCGCGGGTTATACCGGCGCAGGCCGACGCTGGCAATCTCCGGAAATGTGGCTGTTCAACGCAGCGGACCGACCGGGATCGTTGGACAGAGCCGAGATCGCATCCGCCCAGGGGCGACATCGTGCGAGGCCAGGAGCGGTCAGGCGCCGCGCTTTTCCCAGCCCGCCACCGTCTGCTGCCAGTAGGTGAGGCTGTGACCCGCAGACTGTGCCGCGCTCCAGCGTTGGCGCGCGGCTTCGACCGCTGCCTGGTCGTTGCCATCGAACATGTCGCAGCAACGCGTGAACTCGCCCATGCGCTCGGAGCGGGCGCCATCAAGCAGCACCAGCATGGTGGCGCCATTGGGGTTCTCGTCGCGGTCTGTCAGGCAAATCGGGTGCCGCGCGGCATTGCCATCCCTGGCGGTGCCGTGCGGCAGAAAGCTCGCTTCATTGTAGGTCCAAAGCAGCCCGTCGAGATGGGCGACGCGTTCCGCCGAGCCCGCGAGCACCACAACCCGGTGACCGTCCGCCAGGGCGCGCTCCAGCAGCCGCGGCAGCGCCCGCTCCAGCGCGGTGGCGACCAGGTGATAGAAGCCGACCTCCGCCATCACGCCTTTGCTTAGCGACCTTCGTAGTGGCTTTCGACGAGCTGATCGAGGAGGCGCACTCCGAAGGCCGTGGCGCCCTTGGGCACCAGCGGCGCGTCCTTCTTGGACCAGGCCGTCCCCGCGATATCAAGATGCGCCCAAGGTACGTTGTTGACGAAGCGCTGCAGGAACTGCGCCGCGGTGATGCTGCCGGCATCGCGGCCGTTGCCGATATTCTTCATGTCCGCGGCATCACTGTCGATCTGACGGTCGTAGGCCTCGCCCATCGGCATCCGCCAGAGCGGCTCCTCGACGGCCTTTCCGGCGGCGGTCAGTCGGGTCGCCAGCTGATCGTTGTTGCTGAACATGCCCGCATACTCGTGACCGAGCGCAACTACGATGGCGCCGGTGAGCGTCGCCAGGTTCACCATGAACTGCGGCTTGAAGCGGTCCTGGCAATACCAGAGCGCGTCGGCCAGCACCAAGCGCCCCTCGGCGTCGGTGTTCAGTACCTCGACGGTCTGCCCGGAGATAGTGCGAACGATGTCGCTCGGGCGCTGCGCGTTGCCGTCCGGCATGTTCTCGACCAAGCCCACAATGCCGACCGCGTTCACCTTCGCCTTCCGGCCCGCGAGCGCCTTCATCAGCCCAATCACGACGCCGGCGCCCGCCATGTCCCACTTCATCTCCTCCATGCCTTGCGCCGGCTTCAGCGATATGCCGCCGGTATCGAAGGTGACGCCCTTGCCGATGAAGGCGACGGGCGCCTTGTCGCGCCCGCGCGGATGCCCGCGGTAGTCCATCACCACCAGGCGCGGAGGCTGCGCGCTCCCCTGCCCGACCCCGATGAGCGCGCCCATGCCGAGCTTTTTCATCTGCTTCTCGTCGAGGATCTCGACTTTGACGCCGAGTTTCTCGAGCTGCTTGGTCTCGCGAGCGAGGCTGTCGGGAAAGATGATGTTCGGCGGCTCGGAAACCAGATCCCGCGTGAAGAACACGCCCGCGGCGATGCTCTCGAGCGTGGCATAGGCGCGGCGCGCCGCTGCAGCGCCCGGCGTGAGCACGGTGAGCTCGGCGAGGGTCGGCTTCTGCTCCGGCTTCTCCCGCGTGCGGTACTTGTCGAAGCGGTAGCTGCGCAGCACGGCGCCATAGGCGAGGTTCGCGGCAGCCTCGGCGGGCGTCAGCCGAGAGCCCGGCACCTTGTCCACGGCGATCGACGCCGCGGTGGCACCCACGGCATTGAGCGCGGGCACCAGGACTCCTCCGAGCCGCTGCATCTGCACCGGCGTCAGCCCGCCGGGCTTGCCGAGGCCAAGCAAGATCACGCGATCGAAAAAGAGGCCGCGCGGCGCGGGCACCGTAAGCGTCTCCTCTTTCTTGCCGCTAAATCGCGTTGCCGCCATTGCGCGAGCAAGGGCGCCGTTGCTCTCCTTGTCCAAGGCGGCCGCCGATGGCGCGAGCTTTTTGCCTTCCAGCACGCCCACAACGAGCGTCCCCGATTTTGGCAGCTTGGGATCGGCAAAGCTGATGTTCATGACGGGTTGTCCCCTCTTCTCGGTCGACTCGGGCGGGATGCCGCGCGTGCCTGCCCTCGCGGATAGACGAGAATGCGGGCACGAGTCAATCGCACCAGCGCTTCGGGCGCCTTACGCCCGCGCCCATCGCATCGGCCGTCAGCGGCAGAGCGCGCTCGCCGACAGCATCGGTGTCCAACGCCTGCCGTCAGGTTCCGGGTAGCGCCAGACGGCGAGCGGCGTCCAGTCTTCACCAGTCCGCACGAGCAGCAGGGCCCGATGCGCCGGCAACGCGCCGCCGTCTGGCGTACAAGAGATGACCGCCTTGGAAATGCCTTGGCCCTCGAGGCTCGAGAGCGTCCCCTCGTCGAAACGCTTGAAGACCACCAATTCCACATTGGGCAGCCGCGGCGCCTCGTAGCGCAGCACGCTCTCCAGCATGACCGCGACGCTGTTGTTGTCGCCGGGCAGAATCAGCGCCAGCTTGTCGTCGGGCTTCAAGAGCGCACCGAGATCTTGCCCGAGCGCACGCACGAGCGGCTGCGGCATCACGAGATCGAAGCGCAGGCGTCCGGCGAATGCGATGGGCACCGCGAGGCTCGCCAGCACGAGAAGGCCGGCCGCAAGGCGGCGCTTGCCCCAACTCGGAGCCCAGCCGCGCTCCTCGAACTCGGCGCGCACCAGCGTCGTCAGAGCCAGCACCAGCAACAGCGAAAGGTGCGTGTTGTAGCGGAAGAACGAATGCGCGTCGGCACTCATCTGAGGACTGAAATGGGCGACATAGGCAAAGAGCAGGAAAGCGTCGTAGAGCGCGCAGGTGCCTACCAGGAGCGCCAGCAGGCGTGCCGGCAGATCGAGGCCGCGGCGGCGGATGCGAACCACCAGCAGGATCAGCGCGAGCAGCATGAAGGCGAAGAACACCCCCTTCTCGATGACGATTCCGCCGATCCGAGAAAGGGTCTGCGGCAGTATGTCCCAATTCCATTGGTCGACCGGCAGCGGCTTGAGCTCACCCACCGAGAACTCGTTGAGCACGAACCAGCGCCAGACGAGGTAGAGCACCGCGGC
>DATMMM010000352.1:0-2165 GCA_035569735.1 Allostellaceae bacterium
CAGCGGCCCCACCACGGGCGAATAGGGCGGCGGCTCGTAGCAGACGTAATCGTTGGGCATGCGGAGCACGCGCTCGGCATAGAAGCGCTCGTCCGCTTCGGGGATATGGTGGCGGTCGGCCAGGATGAAATCCATGGCGCCGACGCCGGTGGTGCCGACGTAGCCGGCCCAGGTCACCTGCACGGGGGCACCCCGCCGGGCGAAGACGCGCAGGCGGTTGCCCTTGGTGTGGCCCGCGAGATCGAACAGCACGTCGACGCCGTCGGCCCGGATCGACATCAGCAGACGATCGTCCGAGAGCGCGCGCACGTCGCGCCAGAGGCTGACGTGCCGCCGGATGTCGGCGGAGAGATCGTCCAGGCGCGGCGTGGTCGAGTAGACGAGCGTGGTGAAGCCGCGCCGGTCGAGATTGCGCAGCAACCCGCACACGAAATATCCGACCGGCGCCCGGCAGAGATCGGGCGAGACGAAACCCAGCCGGATCGGCTCGCCGGGGTTGCGCGGGCGGGGTGCCAGCAAAGGCGCGGGCTTCGGAGAATAGCGCTCGTCCCAACCGCGGCTCAGCTCCAGGAGATTTTCCGGCGTCACCGCGGGCCGGTACTGCTCGTTCATCAGCCGGTTGCAATAGGCCTGCGAATAAGCGGGGTCGCGCCGGATCGCCTCCTCGTAGGCCTCGACGCTCGCGTCGGCATCGCCCTGCTCGATCTGGATCGCGCCCAGATTGTTCCAGATCGCCGCGACCGCGGGATTGCGCTGGAGCGCCGCCTGGAACTTCTCCTTCGCCTCGTCGAGCCGCTCGAGCTCGTAATAGCAGACGCCCAGATTCGAGAGTGCGTCGACGTTCTCGGGATCGATTTCGAGCGCCGCGGTGAACGACTCGAGGGCGCGAGGCACGCGGCTCAAGCTCATCTGGGCCCGGCCGAGTGCCACCCAGGTGCTCGGCCGGCGCTGGTCCATGCCGAGCGCGTGGCGCAGCGCGTTGATCGCCTCCTCGTAGCGCCCGAGCGCGATCAACACGACGCCGAGGTGGTCGTGATACTCGGCGAGGCCGTTGTTGCTGGCGATCGCCTGCTGGATCAGCGCGAGTGCCTCCATGTGGCGCCCGCCCTGATGGGCGGCCATGCCGAGCAGATGCAGAGCATCGGGATTGCGCGGCTGGCGCGCCAGAATGAATTTATAGAGCGCCTCGGCTTGAGGGATCTCGCCGCGGCGATGATGTGCGAGCGCCGTGCCGAGCACGTCTTGGACGGTGGCCATGCCGGTTCTTATAACCAATGCCCAGAGGCCGAGACCATTGCCATTCCAGTCGGCCTCGCCTAGTTTTGACGCTCCGCCATGAAGATCGCCTTCTTCGATCCCATCGCTTGGGATTACACGCCCCTCACCCCATTCGAGCGGCCGCTGGGGGGCAGCCAATCCGCGGCTGTCTATCTTGCGCGCGAGCTGGCGGCGCGCGGCCATGACGTGACGCTCTTCAATGGCGCCAGTCGTCCCGGCGTCTATCTCGGCGTGGACTGTCCCGGCATGTCGGGCGGCATTACGTCGGATCGCGTCAACGGCTTCGATGCCGCGATCGTGCTGAACAGCGCGAACGGGCAGCAGTTTCGCGCGGCCGGCGTCACCGCACCCCTCGTGCTCTGGTCGCAGCACGCGGCGGACCAGCCTGACGTGCAGCCGCTTGGCCATGCGGAAGAGCGCCGCGCATGGGACGGATTCTTTCTGGTGAGCCAATGGCAGGCGGAGTCCTATGCGGCGACGTTCGGTATCCCGGCGGAGCGCATCGCAATCCTGCGCAATGCGGCGGCGCCTGCGTTCCAGACGCTGGAGCGCCGGAGCCCGCCGTTCTTCCGCACTGGCGCGCCGCCGGTTCTCGCCTACACCAGCACGCCCTTCCGCGGCCTCGCGATCCTGCTGACGGCGTTTCCGGCGATCCGCGCCGCGGTGCCGGGCTGCCGGCTGCGCGTCTACTCGAGCATGGGCGTCTATCAGGTGGCGGAAGCATCGGACGACTACCGCGTCCTCTACGAGCTCGCCCGCGCCTTGCCGGGCTCCGAGTACCTGGGCTCGCTGCCACAGACCGCGCTCGCCGAGGCTCTCGCGGAGGCGGATATCCTGGCCTATCCCAACGTGTTCGCGGAAACCTCCTGCATATCCGTCATGGAGGC
>DATMMM010000353.1:0-2401 GCA_035569735.1 Allostellaceae bacterium
ATGCCGCGACAGAACAGCGGCCGCACGTAAGCCGGCACGAATCCCGGAAAAGCGAAGGCGTCCTTGAGGCCCGCATCTAGCGCCACCTGCCGCAGGTTGTTGCCGTAGTCGAACACCGGGATGTTGTTCTTCTGAAAGGCGAGCATCGCCTCCACGTGCCGCGCCATGGAGGCGCGCGCGGCGCTCGCCACCTCTTTAGGCTCGGTGCCGCGCAGCCGATCCCATTTTTCCAGCGTCCAGCCCCCGGGCAGGTAACCGTTGACCGGGTCATGCGCGGAAGTCTGGTCGGTCACGGCATCCGGGCGCACGCCGCGGCGCAGAAGTTCGGGGAGCACCTCGCAGGCGTTGCCGAGGAGCCCCACCGACAGCGCCTTGCCGGTACGCCGCGCGCGCTCCAGAAGCTCCAGCGCCTCAGCGAGGCTTCCCGCCTGCACGTCGAGGTATTTTGTCTGCAGCCGCTTGGCGATGCGCTCCGGACGGCATTCCACCGCCAGCATCGAAGCGCCCGCCATGGTCGCAGCCAGCGGCTGCGCGCCGCCCATGCCCCCTAAGCCCGCCGTCAGGATCCATTTGCCGGCGAGATTGCCGCCGAAGTGCTGGCGTCCCATTTCCACAAAGGTCTCGTAGGTGCCCTGCACGATCCCCTGGCTGCCGATGTAGATCCACGAGCCGGCCGTCATCTGGCCGAACATCATGAGGCCCTTGGCATCGAGCGCGTTGAAGTGGTCCCAGTCCGCCCAGCGCGCCACCAGATTCGAGTTGGCGATGAGCACCCGTGGCGCATCCGCATGCGTGCGGAACACCCCGACGGGCTTGCCTGACTGGATGAGCAGCGTTTCCTCCTCGCCCAGGGCGCGCAGCGCGGCCACGATCTGGTCAAAGCACTGCCAGTTGCGTGCCGCCTTGCCGATGCCCCCATAGACGACCAGGTCGCCCGGGCGCTCGGCGACCTCCGGGTCGAGGTTGTTCAGCAGCATCCGCAGGGGCGCTTCCGTGAGCCAGCTGCGACAGCTTAAGGTGGTGCCGTGCGGGGCGCGCAGGGCGGGTCGGGCGGTTTCCGGCATGGGGCACCTCGTGAACGGGCGTGAATGATAGCTAAGGAAACGACAGTTTCCCTGTCCGCCGGGTTTGGGTAGAATGCGCGGCCCCTCACAAGGCGCTTAGCCGGGTGGGGGCGGGAGGCTGGCGCCGAGGGGTGCCCCCGAAAGTGAGATCACCGGAAAGCCCCCCACGGGGCTTTTTTGTTTTTTGGGTGGGCCTTAAGGCCCATTTTTGTTTGTAGGACCTTCGACGGTGACGCAAACCATGCGCGAGCGGCTGATCGGGCTCATCGAGCCGGCGCTCGGCAGGCTCGGCTACGAGCTGGTGGAACTGGAGTACGGCGCGGGCCGGGCGCGCGCCCAGCTGCGGCTCTTTATAGATGCCCCGGCGGGTGTGGGCGTCGAGGACTGCGCGCGCGTGAGCCGGGAAACCTCCGCGCTGCTGGAGGTCGCGGATCCGATTCCGGTCGCCTACACGCTGGAGGTGTCCTCGCCGGGCTTCGACCGCGTGTTGCGCACGCCGGCGCACTTTGGCCGCTTCGTCGGCTCGCGCGTGTACGCGGAGTTGAAGGAGCCGCGCGCCGGCCGTCGCCGCTACACCGGGACGCTGAGCGGCGTGGAGGCGGCGGGAATCGCGCTGGAGGTCGACGGCGAACGGGTGACACTGGCGTTTGCGGAGATTGGTAAGGCAAGGCTCGCGAGGTAGATGCGACTGTGAACAAGGAAATCCTGATGGTGGTCGATGCCGTCTCCAACGAGAAGGGCGTCGACAAGGAAGTAATCTTCGAGGCCCTCGAAGCGGCGCTCGCGTCCGCGAGCCGCAGGAAGCACGGCGGCGAGGAGTGGGATGCGCGCGTGGCGATCGACCGCAAGAGCGGCGACTACGAGACCTTCCGCCGCTGGAAGGTGTTCGCCGACGACTCCACGGAGCTCGAGGTGCCCGAGCGGGAGCTGCGCCTGGAGGATGCGCTGGACATGGATGCCAAGGCTGAGGTCGGCGGCTACGTCGAGGAGCCGATGGAATCGGCCGCCTTCGGACGCATCGCCGCGCAGCAGGCGAAGCAGGTGATCGTGCAGAAGGTGCGCGAGGCTGAGCGTGCCCAGGTCGTGGAGGCCTACCGCGAACGCGTCGGCACCCTGGTCGGTGGCGTGGTCAAGCGTATCGATCGCAACGGCATTTACATCGACCTCGGCAGCAATGCCGAAGGTTTCGTGCCGCGCACCGACATGATTCCGCGCGAGCAGGCCAAGCCCCAGGACCGCATCAAGGCCTTCCTCAAGGAGGTGCGCTCCGAGCCGCGCGGCCCGCAGCTGTTTCTCACGCGCACCGCGCCTGAGTTCCTGATCGAGCTCTTCAAGCT
>DATMMM010000354.1:0-5607 GCA_035569735.1 Allostellaceae bacterium
GGAGGCGCGGGGACAAGTCGCGGTCGGCGCGCGCGAGATCACGCTCTTGGGCCAGAACGTCAACGCCTACCATGGGATCGCACCCGGCGGCGGCCAATGGGGCCTGGGCCGGCTCATCCGCGCGCTGGCGGATATCCCGGGTCTTGCCCGGATCCGCTACACCACGTCGCATCCCCGCGACGTCGACGACGAGCTCGTCGAAGCGCACCGTGACGTGGCGGCGCTGATGCCGTTCCTGCACCTGCCCGTGCAGTCGGGCTCGGACCGAATTCTGGCCGCCATGAACCGGCGGCATACGGCTGCCGACTATCTGGGCACTCTCGAGCGCTTGCGCCGCGCGCGGCCCGAGATCGCCTTCTCCTCCGATTTCATCGTGGGCTACCCCGGCGAGAGCGAGCGCGATTTCGAGGCGACGCTGGCGCTGGTGCGCGAGGTGGAATTCGCGCAGTCCTTCTCCTTCAAATACAGCGCGCGGCCCGGCACGCCCGCGGCGGCTGAGCCCGATCAGGTACCCGACGCGGTCAAATCCGAGCGGCTTCGGCGCCTGCAGGAGCTGCTCGAGACGCAGCAACGCGCGTTCAACCGGAGCCAGGTAGGCCGGACGCTCGACGTGCTGCTGGAGCGGCCGGGCCGGCATCCGGGGCAGCTGGTCGGGCGCAGTCCCTACCTGCAGCCCGTGCATGTGCTGGCGCCGGCGCGGCTCGTGGGCGCGCTGGTTCCCGTGCGCATCGTCGGCGCCGAGCCCAACAGCCTCGCCGGAGAACGGCTCGAGTGCGAGGAGCGCATCCCCGCATGAGACCGCCCGGCGCCTCGAGCGCGCCCAAGCCAACCGGCGACGCCGTGCAGATGCAGTTCGACGACAATGCGCTCTTGCCATTGCTCTTCGGCGAGCGCGACGCGCATCTCGATCGCATCGAGCGCCAGCTCGGCGTCTCCGTGGTCTCGCGCGGCAATCGCCTGGCGATTTCCGGACCCAGCCCGCGCGCGGACCAGGCCCGCGCGGCGCTGGCGGCGCTCTACGATCGCTTGAAGCGCGGCCTCGAGGTCGATGGGCCCACGGTCGATGCCGCGGTCCGGCTCGCGCACAGCCGGCCCGGCGAGGCGCCTTCGCCCTTCGGCGTCGAGGCCGAGATCCACACGCGCAAGCGCCGCGTCAGCGCGCGCGGCGCAAACCAGGCGGACTACATCCGCGCGCTGCGCAGCCACGAGCTGGTCTTCGGCCTGGGTCCCGCCGGCACCGGCAAGACCTACCTCGCGGTCGCCACCGCCGTCGATATGATGATGTCGGGCAAAGTGGAGCGCATCGTGCTGTCGCGGCCCGCGGTCGAGGCCGGCGAGCGCCTGGGCTTCCTGCCCGGGGACGTGCGGGAGAAGGTCGATCCCTATCTGCGGCCGCTCTACGACGCGCTCTACGACATGCTGCCCGGCGAGCAGGTGCAAAAGCGGCTCCTGAGCGGCGAGATCGAGATCGCGCCGCTCGCCTTCATGCGTGGCCGAACGCTGAGCCACGCCTACATCATTCTCGATGAGGCCCAGAATACCACCCCCGTCCAGATGAAGATGTTCCTGACCCGGCTGGGCGAAGGCGCGCGGATGGCGGTGACCGGCGACCTCTCGCAGATCGACCTGCCGCGCGGCACCACGTCGGGCGTCAATGACGCGTTGGCGGCGCTCGAAGGGGTGGAGGGCATCACCATCATCCGCTTCACGGAGGCGGACGTGGTGCGCCATCCGCTGGTGCAGCGCATCGTGCAAGCCTACGACCGCCGCGACCGCCGCCGCGGCAGCCGCCGGCCCCCGGGCAACCATGAGTGACCGCTCCGCCTCCCGGCTCCGCCGCAAACCCGCGATCGCGATCGATCTGGCGGAGACCTCGCCGCGCTGGCGCGAGCGCCTGCCGCGCCGCCGCGCGCTCTGCGTGGCGGCAGCCGAGGCCGCCTTCGCCGCCGCCAAGCCGCGGCTCACGCGGCGGACCGAGGTGAGCGTGGTGCTGGCCGACGACGCGCTGGTGCGGCGGCTCAATCGGCAGTGGCGGCGTATCGATGCCGCCACCAACGTGCTGTCGTTTCCCTCGCTCGACCAGGAGCTGCCGCCGAAGGCACCCTTTCTGCTGGGGGATGTCGTGCTCGCCTACGAGACCGTAAGCCGAGAGGCGCAGGAGCAAGGCAAGGATCTCGCCGACCATCTGCGCCACCTGGTGGTGCATGGAATCCTGCACCTCCTCGGCTACGACCACGAGGACCCGGGCCAGGCCGAGCAGATGGAGGCGCTGGAGACTCAGGTGCTGGCACGGCTCGGGGTCGACGACCCCTATGCCGAGCGGCAGGGGGTGGGCCATGACTGACGCCCCGACCGGCCGTCCGACCGGCGCGCGCGAGGCCGAGGACGGTCCGTTCCGCGGCCTGCGCAACTGGTTGAGGCAGCTGCGCGGCGAGCGCGCGGGCGAGCCGGATCTGCGCGCCTCGCTCGAGGAGCTGATCGAGGAGCACGAGGAGCAGCCGTTCGATCCGCAGGAGCGCGCGATCCTCGCCAATATCGTGAAGTTGCACGAGCAGACCGCGGCCGACGTGATGGTGCCGCGGGTCGACATCGTGGCGCTCGAGGTCGACACGCCCTTCGAGCAGGTGATCAAGTCGATGGTGGAGCACGGGCATTCGCGCGTGCCCGTCTATCGCGAAACGCTCGACGACGTCGTCGGCATGGTGCACATCAAGGACCTGCTGCCCTACGCCGCCGACAACAAGCCGGTGGCACTCGCCAAGATCGTGCGCAAGGTGCTGTTCGTGGCACCCTCGATGCCTGTGCTCGACCTGCTCCTGCAGATGCGGCTGACGCGCATCCATCTGGCCCTGGTGGTCGACGAGTTCGGCGGCGTCGACGGGCTGCTCTCGATCGAAGACGTGATCGAAGAGATCGTGGGCGAGATCGAGGATGAGCACGATCCCGCCGATCCGCCGCAGCTGATCGAGCGGCCGGATGGCAGCATCATCGTCGAGGCGCGCATGCCGATAGACCGGCTCGAGGATGCAACCGGCCAAAAGCTGCTGCCGCCCGAGATCGAGGAGGAGATCAACACGCTGGGCGGCCTGGTCACGACGCTCGCGGGCCGGGTACCGGCGCGCGGCGAGGTGATCAGGCATCCTTCGGGCTTCGACATCGAGGTGCTCGACGCCGATCCCCGGCGGGTGAAACGGCTGCGCTTGCGCGGCTTGCCCGCGCCGCCGCGGGTGAGCGAGGTCGAGCATGCGTGAGCGGGCGTCCACCCTCGCCTTCCGCGGTGCTATTCCCGTAGCGCCCGTGCAGCTCGCGGCGCTCAGGCTGGCGGAGCTGCAGGGCCTGCGCCGCTACGGCGCGGCCTTCCTCTTGGGCGTGCTCGCGGCGGCGGCCCTGCCGCCCGTCGACATGACGCCGGTGCTGGTCCTGTCCTTCGTCGGATTCGTCTGGCTGTTCGACGGCGCGCAACGCCCGCGGGAAGCATTCGGTATCGGCTGGTGCTTCGGTCTCGGCTTCTTCGTCGCCGGGCTCTATTGGCTGACGGCCGCGCTCTTCGTCGACATCGCGCGATTCTGGTGGCTGACGCCTTTCGCCCTCCTGGGGGTGCCGGCGGGACTGGCGATCTTCACGGGCGGCGCGGTGCTGGCGGCGCATTGGACCTGCCGCTGGCTCAAGTGGCGCGGCGTCTCGCGGGCTCTGGCGCTGGCGGTGTTCTGGTGCGGCGCCGAGTGGCTGCGCGGCCATGTGCTCACGGGATTTCCCTGGAACCTTATCGGCTATGCCTGGTCGGGCGCGTTTCCCGGCAGCCTCACCATGCTGCAAGTGACCTCGCTGGTGGGGATCTACGGCTTGAGCCTGCTGACGGTGACCGCAGCGGTGTTGCCGGCGACCTTGGGCGACCTTGGCGGACGGCGCTGGCCGCCGCTCATCGCCGCGGCGGCGCTGATCGCGGCCTGCTTCGCCTTCGGCTGGGCGAGGCTCGACGCCGTGGGCATGCCGGGGATGCAGCCCGACGTGCGGATCCGGATTGTCCAGCCCTCGATCCCGCAGAGCCTCAAGAATGATCCCGGCCAGCGCCTGACGAACTTCCGCCGACAGCTCGCCTTGAGCAGCGAGCCCGACGAAGCCGGCGCGCCCTTCAATGTCCTGATCTGGCCCGAGGCGAGCGCGCCGCCCTTCCTCGAGCGGGACGCGGCTGCCCGCATGGCGATCGCGGCGCTGTTGCCGCCAAACGGCCTCGCCCTCGTCGGCAGCGAGCGCAGCGACCCGCCGCCCGGGCCGCTCGAGCATTTCTGGAACAGCCTGGTCGCGGTCGATCACGCCGGCACGATCCAAGGCTACTACGACAAGGCGCACCTGGTGCCGTTCGGCGAATATGTGCCGTTCCGCGGCGTGCTGCCGATGGACAAGATCACCCCGGGCACCACCGATTTCTCCGCCGGGCCCGGGCCGCGCACGCTGCACCTGCCGGGCCTGCCGCCGGTCTCGCCGCTGATCTGCTTCGAGGCGATCTTTCCGGACGCGGTGATCGATCCCACCGACCGCCCGCAATGGCTGCTCAATGTCAGCAACGATGCGTGGTACGGCTTCACCTCCGGACCCTTCCAGCACTTCGCCATCGCCCGGGTGCGGGCGATCGAGGAAGGGCTCCCCGTGGTTCGCGCGGCCAACAACGGTATCTCCGGCCTGATCGATCCGCTGGGCCGCGTACTGCGCCGCATGAGTCTCGATGTCGTGGGATCTGTCGACGTGCCGCTGCCGCGCGCGCTGCCGCCGACGCTCTATGAGCAGTCTGGCGATGCGTTCTTCTTGGCGGCCCTGCCCGTTTTACTAGGCCTTGCCTGGATTTTTTCCAGCCTGAAGAGGAAATCCGTGAAATCGTCCTAAATTCGGCGTATGCAAGCCTGGAATTATGCTACGAGCGGTTGACCGCATACTATCGTGTGAATTATCAATGGCCGGACCTTGCACTGGTCGGCCGAGGATAATGAACAGCAAGACCAGCGACGGCCGAAGACGCCGCCAGAAGTCTGACAAGCCCAATCCCATCGACATTCATGTCGGCTCGCGCGTCCGGTTGCGCCGCACGCTCCTGGGCCTGAGCCAAGAGAAGCTCGGTGAGGCGATCGGGCTCACCTTCCAGCAGGTGCAGAAGTACGAGCGCGGCGCGAACCGCGTCGGTGCCAGCCGCCTCTATGACCTGTCCCGAGTGCTCGACGTACCGGTGTCCTATTTCTTCGAGGAGATCACTCCGGCCGTGGCGAGCGCCGCCGACGCACGACGCGGTGGCTCGCTCGAGGAAGCGCCCGGTCCCAGCTCCGAAGCCGATCCCATGATGCGGCGCGAGACACTCGAGCTCGTACGGGCCTACTACCGGATCGCCGATCCGCAGGTGCGCCGCCGGTTGTTCGACCTCACCAAGGCGATCGCGAACGCGACGGAACGCCGGTAAGCGCCGCCGTGAGCTTTCAACACTGCAAAAATCCTTGACGATCGGTTGCGCTGGTAGCAACTAGTCGCCGGTTATGCGCGAGCGTGCCGCGTCCGGCACGGCAGCAACTTCTCCGGCCCGCGCAGCCATGAGAC
Organism: Allostellaceae bacterium; assembly: GCA_035569735.1. Lineage (GTDB taxonomy): Bacteria > Pseudomonadota > Alphaproteobacteria > ATCC43930 > CGMCC-115725 > DASZHJ01. Next base: position 5,581 of record DATMMM010000354.1, read on the forward strand.
AGCCGGCTCTTGGGGGCCGAGGGAAGG
>DATMMM010000355.1:0-5766 GCA_035569735.1 Allostellaceae bacterium
GGCAGATCGACGCACATGTTGTAGGCGTTGTAGGCGGCGACGCAGGGCGCGCCGAGCTTCTGCAGGTAGAGCGTCTCGAGGTCGACCAGGTGATAGAGCGAGCCCGTCAGGTAGATGATCGGCTCGCCCGCGCCGACCCACTCGCCCTCCTGGCACATGAGCTCGATCTCGAAGCGCGTGCCGCGCTCGCTCTGCATGCGTTCGAGGAACTCGACCGTGAGCCGCGGCGCGGAGATCACGGGACGGCGCAGGAAGAGCGCGTAGGTGGCGGCCATGTCGCCGAAGCGCCGCACCACCTCCTTGGTCTTGAGGAAGTAGGCGTCGGTGAGGCGCGCGACGTCCTCGGGCGAGCGGGTCTGCACGACCTTGCGCGCCGTCACCTTCCTCGGCTCAGGACGCGGCGGCAATCTTCCGCTCGAGGCCCGCGCGCTTCTTCTTGAGCGCCTCGGCGAGCCAGAAGGCGAGCTCCAAAGCCTGGCTCGCGTTGAGCCGCGGGTCGCAGTGCGTGTGATAGCGGTCGCCGAGCGTGGTCTCGGTGATCGCCTGCGCGCCGCCGATGCACTCGGTCACGTCCTGTCCGGTCATCTCGACGTGGACACCGCCGGCATAGGTGCCCTCGGCCTCGTGCACCGCGAAGAAGCCGCGCACCTCCGCCATGATGCGGTCGACGATCCGGGTCTTGTAGCCGGTGGAGGAGACCACGGTGTTGCCGTGCATGGGATCGCAGCACCAGACCACCTTGCGGCCCTCGCGCTCGATGGCGCGGATCAGCGCCGGCAGCTTCTGCTCCACCTTGTCGGCGCCCATGCGCGCGATCAGCGTCAAGCGGCCAAGCTCGTTCTCGGGGTTGAGCACGTCGATCAGCTTCAGGAGATCGGCGGGATCGAGGCTCGGCCCGCACTTCATGCCGATCGGGTTCTTGACGCCGCGCAGGAACTCGACATGCGCGCCGTTGGTCTGACGCGTGCGATCGCCGATCCAGAGCATGTGCGCGGAGCAGTCGTACCAGTCGCCGGTGGTGGAATCGACGCGGGTCAACGCCTGCTCGTAGGGCAGCAGCAGCGCCTCATGCGAGGTGAAGAAATCGGTCTCGCGGATCTGCGGCGTGGTCTCCGAGGTCAGGCCCACCGCCGCCATGAAGTCGAGCGTCTCGGTCAAGCGGTCGGCGAGCTCCTTGTAGCGCTCGCCCGAGGGGCTGTTGGCGACGAAGCCCTGGTTCCATGTGTGGACGCGATGGAGATCGGCGTAGCCGCCCTGGGCGAAGGCGCGCAGCAGGTTGAGCGTCGCCGCCGACTGGCTGAAGGCCTGCACCATCCGCTGCGGATCGGGCCGGCGCGCGGCCTCCGTGAACTCCATGCCGTTGACGATGTCGCCGCGATAGGCGGAAAGCGTGACGCCGTTCTGCGTCTCCGTGTCGGCGGAGCGAGGCTTGGCGAACTGGCCCGCCATCCGGCTCACCTTCACCACCGGGCAGGCCGCGCCGAAGGTGAGCACCACCGCCATCTGCAGCAGCACGCGGAAGGTGTCGCGGATATTGTTGGGATGGAACTCGGCGAAGCTCTCGGCACAGTCGCCGCCCTGCAGCAGAAAGGACCGGCCCTCCGCCACCGCGCCGAGCGCGCGCTTCAAGCGCCGCGCCTCGCCCGCGAACACCAGCGGCGGATAATTCCGCAGCGTCTTCTCCACGCCCTCGAGCGCCGCCTCGTCCGGATAGTCCGGCACCTGCCGGATCGGCATGCCGCGCCAGCTATCGAGACTCCATTTCCTCGGTGTCATACCCGCCTCTCATCCCGCGGGCCCAACCCCGCGGAAACCCCAGCCTATACCGCGACTGGCCGGCCGCTGCCAAGGTGCGTCCTTCGACGTGGGTCCTTCGCCGCTCTTCATGCGCTATTGTCCTTTGCCGGCTCGGGCTGAGCGACATCGTCGCGCAATCCCTTGATCTCGTCACGGATCGCCTCGAGGCTGCTGCAGGCGTCGTGCATCAGCGAGATCAGCTGAAGAAAACCGATGCCCAGCACGATGATGGCGGATAGCTCGAACCAGTGATCGCTGATCCAAATCAGCATGGCGCCCCCTTTACGACGCGGTAGTCGCGTGTTGTCGGCACGACAATAGCGCAATTCCGACCGAGATCACTCGTCTTGCGCGGGCTCGGCCTCGGTGTCGTAAAGCACCTCCAGCACCACGAACCAGCGATAGCGCTGGTCCAGCACGGGTTGGCCGGGATCGCCCAGCGTGCCGCGCTCGGTGATCGGCACGTGGGTGAGCCGGACGGCGTCCTCGACATTACCACCGATCGCGTCGAGCGTGCCGGAGCCGAGGCTCACCACGATCGCGCAATGGCCGGGCCAAGTGTACGGGGTCGGCAGGTCGCGGAAGGCGAGTTCGGCAGCAGCGTAGCGGCCGCGGCAGATGAGGTCGCCCGGTTTCGGCGCATAGCTCTCGGGCGGCTGCGCGCGCAGGATCGGCGAGCGGCCTGCCGCCGCGGCGTTCACATAGCTCGCGTGATTGGGCGCATAGGGAAACCGGTCGCCGGCGCCCCCGATCCGCATGACGTAGGAGATGAAGGCCGCGGACCACGCATAGCGCTCGTCTTCCGTGAAGGGGAACACGGCGCCGCGCGCGTCGTGCTTGCCGGTCCAGGCGCTGGCGCTCTCGTCGGGATTCTGGCCCAGCCACCAATATTCGCCGACGCGCTGCCAAAGGCCCGGCAGCCGCTCGGGCTTCTCGAGCGGAGACCCCGGCTCATAGCCCTCGAGCGCGGGATCGTCGATCAGCGAGCCGAAGAGCCGCCATTCCCGGTGCGCGATCGCCACCGCATCCGCACGCGCGAAGCGCTCATAGGGCTTCGCCGCGAATGGGGGCACGCGTCCCGGCGCCGCACAAGCGGCGACGAAGAGCGCGAGCGCGAGGATGGGAATGCGCGGGAGCATGAGCAGGCGCAATCCTAATCCTTCTCCGCCCCTCAGGGGCGGAGAAGTTAGATGAGGTGGAGCCTCTCCGGCGCACCGATTTTGATGGTGACGCACCGAGAGTCCCCCACCTCACCTTGCCTCTCCGCCCCGATGGGGCGGAGAGGCACTGCATACGGGGAACGGCGCTCAGCAATGCTCGCGCTCGAACCTCTGGGCCAAGCGCTCGCACTGCTCCGCCATGTGGAGCAGCAATTCCTTGATCGGGGTAGCCTGGGGGCGGATCGCGAGGTCGCGCAAAGTCCGCGCTTGCTCGCGCAGTATTTCTGATTCGGTCATGGGGTAATAACGCGCTTCGGCGACCTGAGTGCGCGGCGTTGCGTGACCCGATTGGCTCAATGGTGAGGCATCGAGCCGGCGCGGATTTTCAGAAGAATTACAGCGATCGGGCGGTGCCACACGATTGCCCGATGCCACCGACACCGCACAAACTGCGACGGCGGAACCGGGCGGGCATCACAATGCCGTCACATTCGAAGCGGGAAGAAAACAAACTCTTTAGCGCGGAGGGCGCAGAGGATGCGCAGAGGGCGCGGAAGTCTCGTTTTCCTCCTGCGACCTCGGCGCAGCCTCCGCGTCCCCTGCGCTAAGAAGTTGTTTGTTCAATGCAGCTTCACATGCGGCTCGGTGCGGCGGGTGATCAGGCGCGCGAGCGTGTCGAGGCCGACCTTGGTGAAGCCGTGCAGCGCGTACTCGTGCATCTTGTAGAGCGAGAGGTACATGAGCCTGGCGAAGAGGCCCTCGACCACCACGCTGCCGCCGATCAGCGAGCCCATCAGGCTGCCCACCGTGCTGTAGCGGCCGAGCGAGACCAGCGAGCCGAAATCGCGGTACTGGAACGGCCGCACCGGCTCGCCCGCGAGGAAACGGCGGAGCTCGCGCGCGAGGTGCGAGGCCTGCTGATGCGCCGCCTGCGCGCGCGGCGGTACGGTCCTGTCCGTGCCGAGCCAGGGTGCGGCGGCGCAATCGCCGAACGCGAACACCCGGTCATCGCGCGTCGTCTGCAAGCTCGCGCGCACCACGAGCTGGTCGAGGCGATTGCTCTCGAGCCCGTCCAAATCCCGCAGGAAGGCCGGCGCGCGCACGCCCGCGGCCCAGACCACGAGCTCCGCCGGTATCGTGCGGCCGTCGGCGAGCCGCACGCCCTCCGCCAACACCTCGGCGACGCGGGATTGCGTCAGCACGTGGACCTTGAGATCGAGCAGGAGCTGCTGGGTCGCGAGCGCGATGCGCTCCGATAATGCCGGCAGGATGCGCTCGGCGGCCTCGATGACGCTGAGCCTGACGTCCTTGTCGGGATCGATCCGGTCGAGGCCGTAGGCGACCAGCTCGCGCGTCGTCTTGTGCAGCTCGGCCGCGAGCTCGACGCCCGTCGCGCCCGCGCCGATGATGGCGACGTTGAGCTGCTCGGGCCTGAGCGGCTCGGTCTGCAGCTGCGCGCGGATGCAGGCGTTGACCAGGCGGCGATGGAAGCGCGCGGCCTCGCCGGCCGTGTCGAGCATGCAGGCGTGCCGGGCGGCGCCGGGCGTGCCGAAGTCGTTGGTGACGCCGCCCACCGCCATCACCAGGACGTCGTAGGCCTCGGTGCGCGGCGGCGTCACCTGGGTCCCGTCCTCGTCGAAGACGGCCGCCACATGCACCTCTTGCCGCGCGCGGTCGAGCCCGACCACCTCGCCGACCCGGTAGCGGAAATGGTGCCAGTGGGATTGCGCGAGATAATCGAGCTCGTGCTCGCCAAGGTCCATGCTCCCCGCCGCGACCTCGTGCAGCAGCGGCTTCCAGAGATGGGCGCGCTCCTTGTCGAGGAGCGTCACCAGCGCGCGGCCGCGCCGGCCCAGCCGGTCGCCGAGCCGCGTCGCGAGCTCGACCCCGCCCGCGCCGCCGCCCACGATCAGGATCCGCGGCGTCGGACTCTCGGCTGGATTTCCCATATCCCTACCATCAAACAACACGTGTGAGCGGCTGCTGTCGAGAACGCCGCAGCAAAGGTAGGATTCGCCAAACAGAAACAGAGAGCCGGGCTTGCGGCAAAGCCGCAGCTATTGCTTCTTGGCGGCTTGGCGCCTTGGCGGTTCAAGATCTACCGCCAAGACGCCAAGGACGCCAAGAAAGGATCCTCGCGGCTCCGCCGCAAAAGAACCTCCGTGTGCTCCGTGGTTATCATTTGTTCTGTCCAAATCACTCGGCGGCGATCTCGGCCTTGGGCTCCGGGAGCTTGTCGCGGAGCGTCACGAACTCCTCCGCCGCCGTCGGGTGGATGCCGATCGTGCGGTCGAACTGCCGCTTCGTGGCGCCGCATTGGAGCGCAATGGCGAGGCCCTGGGTGATCTCGGGCGCGTCGCGTCCGACCATGTGGCAGCCGACGACGCGGTCCGTCTTGCGCTCGACCACCAGCTTCATCAGGCTGCGCTCCTTCCGGCCCGAGAGCGTCCCCTTCATCGGCCGAAAGCGCGTGCGATAGACGTCGACGGCGCCCAGCGTCTCGCGCGCGGCCTCCTCGGAGAGTCCGACCGTGCCGACCGGCGGTTGGCTGAACACGGCGGTCGGAACATTGCGATGGTCGACGGTCATGGGATTGTTGTTGAAGAGCGTCTCCGCGATTGCGCGTCCCTCGGCGATCGCCACCGGCGTCAGGTTCAGCCGATCGGTGACATCGCCGATCGCGTAGATGTGCGGCACCGCCGTGCGCGAGGCCGCGTCCACCGCGATCGTGCCGGCGTCGGCGAAGGTCACGCCGACTTCCTCGAGACCGAGATTGCTGCAGTTGGGACGGCGGCCCGTCGCGTAGAGG
>DATMMM010000356.1:0-2075 GCA_035569735.1 Allostellaceae bacterium
GACGAGGTGCAGCTCGGCGCGGATCTCGAGCGCGGCCATGTCTTCACCGACCGCATGCTCAATCGCCGCGGGCGCGAGGAGACCCTGGTGCTGGGCGCCCAGACGGTTCGCCCCATGGTTGAGCGGTTGCTGCCGGGCGCCCATGTGCTGACGCGGCCGCGGCTGTCGCGGCTCGAATTCGCCGGCGAGAAGAAGATCACGCGCCTGCCGCGGCGCTCGGCCGTGGTGGCGTTCTCTTCGGAGGAAGTCTATGCGATCGCCGAGCTGATCCGGCGCCAGCGCGGCGGTGCCGCCGTGGTGATGGGAGCGCTCAGCCCGCGCACCCGCAACGCCCAGGTGGCGCTCTATCAGTCCGGCGACGTCGAATATCTGGTCGCCACCGATGCGATCGGCATGGGGCTCAATCTCGACGTCGATCACGTCGCTTTCGCGTCCGACCGCAAGTTCGACGGCTATCAGTTCCGCCGCCTCAATCCGGCCGAGCTCGCCCAGATCGCCGGCCGTGCCGGCCGCGCCCAGCGCGACGGCACATTCGGCACCACCGGCCGCTGCCCGCCATTCGAGACCGAGCTCGCGCAGGCGCTCGAGAGCCATTCCTTCGAGCCCGTCAAGGTCCTGCAATGGCGCAACACGGCGCTCGACTTCTCCTCGCTCGGCGCCTTGCAGGCGACGCTCGCGGTCACGCCGGAGGAGGCGGGCCTGAGCCGCGCGCCGGTGGGCGAGGATATCCTGGTGCTCGAGCACGCCGCGCGCGACGACGAGGTGCGGGGCTTCGCGACCACGCGCGAGGCGGTCGAGCGGTTGTGGGAGGTTTGCCAGGTCCCGGACTACCGCAAGAGCTCGCCCGCCACCCATGCGGAGCTCGCGGTCAGCCTCTACGGCTACCTGATGCGGGACGGGAAGCTGCCGACCGACTGGTTCGCCAAGCAAGTGGCGCAGGCCGACCACACCGACGGCGACATCGATACGCTGCAGAACCGCATCGCCCATATCAGGACCTGGACCTTCGCGGCCAACCGTCCGGACTGGCTGGCGGATCCCGAACATTGGCAGGAGGCGGCGCGCGCCGTCGAGGACCGGCTGTCGGACGCGCTGCACGAGCGGCTGACCGAGCGTTTCGTGGATCGCCGCACCAGCGTGCTGATGCGGCGGCTGCGCGAGAACTCGGCGCTCGAGACCGACATCAGCAAGACCGGCGAGGTGGTGGTCGAGGGCCATGTGATCGGCCGGCTCGACGGCTTTATGTTCACGCCGGCGGCCTCGGCGGCCGGCTCGGAAGCCAAGGCTCTGGCGGGCGCCGCCCAGAAGGCGCTGGCCGGCGAGGTCGACGCGCGCGCGGCGCGTCTGGCGCAAGCCGCCGACGAGCAATTCGTGCTCGCCGCCGATGGGGCGATCCGCTGGCTCGGCCAGGCGGTCGGCAAGCTGGTGGCGGGCGAAGAGGTGCTCAAGCCGCGGCTGCGCCTCATTGCCGACGAGCAGTTGACCGGCGCGCCGCGCGAGATCGCCCAGGCGCGTCTCGACCTCTGGCTCAAGACCCACGTCGAGAAGCTGTTGGGCCCGCTGTTCCAGCTCGCCGGCAGCGAAGAGGTCACCGGCATCGCCCGCGGCGTCGCGTTCCAGATGGTCGAGGCACTGGGCGTGCTCGACCGCCGCCGGGTCGCCGAGGACGTGAAGGGGCTCGATCAGCCGGCACGCGCGACCTTGCGCAAGTTCGGGGTGCGCTTCGGCGCCTACAACATCTACATCCCGCCGCTGCTCAAGCCGGCGCCGCGCGTGCTCGCGCTGCAGCTCTGGGCGCTCAAGCAATCGGAGCGCGCGGTCACCGGGCTCGACACGATCGAGCGCCTGGCGGCCAGCGGACGCACGTCGATCGCGGCCGACAAGGAGATCGACCACGCGCTCTATGCGGTCGCGGGATATCGGGTGTGCGGCGAGCGCGCGGTGCGCGTCGACATGCTGGAGCGGTTGGCCGACATCATCCGGCCGGCGCTGGCCTGGCGCGACGGCGCGCCCGGCGCCAAGCCGGCCGCCGCCTTCGACGGATCGGGCGCTTTCAGCGTGGTGGTCGGGATGAC
>DATMMM010000357.1:0-4176 GCA_035569735.1 Allostellaceae bacterium
TGCCCATCGCCTTGTGGTCGTAACCCTGCGAGCCGCCGGATGCGAAGGCGTCGCCGAGCCAGAAGCCGTATTCCTCGGAGACGCCGTTGGCGATGTCGGAGAAGGTCGCGGTGCCCTTGTCCGCGGCCACCACGAGATAGGGATCGTCGTCGTCGTGCCGGACCACGTCCGGCGGCGGCACGATCTTGTCGCCGACGATGTTGTCGGTGATGTCTAGCAAGCCGCGCATCAGGGTCTTGTAGCACTCGACCACTTCCTGCATGAGCGCCTCGCGCCCGCCCGTCGCCGGCGGCGGCCGCTTCACCACGAAGCCGCCCTTGGAGCCCACCGGCACGATGACGGCATTTTTCACCATCTGCGCCTTCATCAGGCCCAGGATCTCCGTGCGGAAATCCTCCTTGCGGTCGGACCAGCGGATGCCGCCGCGCGCGACCTTGCCGCCGCGGAGATGCACGCCCTCCATCCGAGGCGCATAGACGAAGACCTCGTAGAGGGGCCGCGGTAGCGGCAGCAGATCGATCTCGTGGCTCGCGAGCTTGACCGAGAGATAGGGCTTAGGCGCGTCCGAGGGCAGGCGCTGGAAATAATTCGTGCGCAAGCTCTTCCGGATCAGCGTCAGGAAGCTGCGGAGGATGCGGTCCTCGTCGAGGTTGGTGACGGCGTCGAGGTCGCGCTCGATCTCCTTGGCGAGCCGCTCGCTGCGCTCCTGCGCCAGCTCGGCGCGCTGCGGGTTGAAGCGCCGCTGGAAGAGCCGCACGAGCTTCGCGGCGATCTCCGGATGCGCCGCGAAGGTGTCCTCCATATAGGCCTGGCTGAAAGAGCTGCCGGCCTGGCGCAGCGCCTTGGCGTAGAGCCGCAGCACCGTCACCTGGCGCCAGTCGAGACAGGCGCCGAGGATCAGCCGGTTGAAGCCGTCGCTCTCCATCTCGCCGGCCCAGAGCCGCGCGAAGGCCTCCTCGAAGCGCTGGCGGTCGCGCGCCACGTCGATGGCGCCGATGCGGCTCACCAGCGCGAAATCCTGCATCGCCATCGGCACCGCGTCGCCCGCGGGCGTCACGCGATAGGGCTCCTCGCTGATCACCTTGAGGCCGAGGTTCTCCAGCATGGGCAGCACGTCGGAGAGCGGCACCGGCTCCGCCGCCCGGTAGATCTTGAAGCGGAGCTCGTGCGCCTCGGCCTCGACGGGCTTATAGAGCGTGAGCGCGAGCGGCGTCTCTCCGCTGCGCACCTCCTCGATGCGGGCGATGTCATAGAGCGCCACTGCGGCCGAGAAAGTCTCGCGGTAGGCGGTCGGGCAGGCCCGGCCATAGCGCTGCAGCAGCGCCAGGCCCGCGCCCTCGCCCTTGGCCTCGACCAGCGCCTGCGCGAGCCGGTCCTCCCAGGTGCGGCCGGCCTCGGCGAGCTGGCGCTCCACCGCGCCGACGTCGACGTCGGGTGCCGGCCGCTGGGGCGTCGCCACGATGTAATGCACGCGCGCCAGCACGGACTCGCCGAGCTCGGTCGAGAAGTTCGAGACATGGCCCTGGAAGGCGTGCTCGAGGATCTGGGCGAAGCGCTGGCGCAGCTCGGTGTTGTAGCGCTCGCGCGGCACATAGACGAGGCAGGAGACGAAGCGGCCGAAGGCATCGCGGCGCACGAACAGCGCGATGCGTTGCCGCTCCTGCAGATTGAGGATGCCGAGCGCGGTCTCGTAGAGCTGATCGTCCGAGATCTGCAGCAGCTCGTCTCGCGGATAGGTGTCGAGAATGTGCAGCAGCGCCTTGGCGTCGTGGCTCTGCGGCGGGAAGCCCGCGCGCTCCAAGGTGCGGCTGACCTTGCGGCGGAGCAGCGGGATCGCCCGCGGACTGCGGCTGTAGGCGAGCGAGGTGAAGAGCCCGACGAAGAGCCGCTCGCCCACCACGGCACCATCGGGTCCGAACACGCGCACGCCGATCGCGTCCATGTGCCCCGCGCGATGCACGGTGGCGCGCCGGTTCGACTTGGCGATCGAGAGGATCCGCGGCAGGCGCAGGAAGTCCTGCACCTCCACCGGCAGCGTCTTGAAGCTCCGGAGCCCGTCGAAGACGGAGTACTCATCGTCGCGCAGGATGCCGAGACCGCTCCCGGCGACGATGCCGATATCGAGTCCGTCGCCCGCGGCGGTGAAGCGGTACTCGCGGAAGCCCAGGAAGGTGAAGTTGTCGTCCTCGAGCCAGGCCAGGAATTCGGCGGCCTCGGAGACCTCCTCGGGCGGCAGCGGCAGGCTCGGCTGCCGCTGCACGCTCTCGCGCACGGATCTGAGCCGGTCGAGCATTGCCTGCCAATCCGTCACCGACGCGCGCACGTCCGCCAGCACGCGCTCGAGCGTGGCGGCGATCTCGGCGAGGCGCTTGGGATCGGTCTGCTCACTTGCCTCCACGTGCATGGCGGATTCCCGGAGCGCCGCCGTGGCTCCGTTGCCGCCGGCGCCGTCGACGCCATCGGGATCGAGCAGCTCCTTGAGCTTGCCCTTGGCGTCGCGCGTCACCCGCAGGATCGGGTGGATCACCAGATGGACCGTGAGGCCGAGGCTGTTCAGCGCTGCGGTCACCGAGTCGACCAGGAACGGCATGTCGTCGTTGACGATCTCGATCACCGTGCGGCCGGCGCGCCAGCCCTCGGCGTCGAGCCGCGGGTTGAAGACCCGGAGCTTGGCGCGGCCCGGCACGCGCTCCTGCGCGAACTGCCAGAGCGAGAGCGCCGCCCCATAGAGGTCGTCGGCGCCGCGCGGCACGACGTCCTCCGGCGGCACGTGGCCGTAGAATTGATTGACGAAGCGCTGGATGGGCTGGGCGCGCTCGGGCGCAAATCGCTCGCCCACTCTGCCCAGCACGCCCTCGATTCGCTCCTGCTTTTGCTCCTCGGCGCGCAGCGGCATGGCGGTTCTGCTCCCCTTCCTCGGGCGCTTATCCCTGGCGATACCGAGGATTGCGCCCATCTCTTCCCCAAGGGGGTTCCCTTGAGGCGAGACTTGGTCTTACCCTCTGGGGCGCCACCCCGCCAAGCCGGAAGCGCGGCCGCACCCAGGATCCGGCTCAATCATAGCGGGAACAAAGGATGAGTGTATGACAAGGGACCCGGGCCGGCGCCGGCTGGTTCTGATCGACGAAGCCGATCGAGAGGCGGCGCAGTTCTTCGTGCGCTGGCTCAAGGCGCCGCACCGGATCGGCGCCGTGGCACCCTCGAGCCGACACCTGGGGCGCGCCATGGCGGATCAGGTGCTCGGCGCCGGACCCGGCCCGATCATCGAATTGGGCGGCGGCACCGGCAGCGTGACGCGGGCACTCCTCGAGGCCGGCATCGCGCCCGAGCGTCTCATCGTGGTGGAGCGCGACGAGAAGCTGCACCGTATCCTGCGCGCGCATTTCCCGAAGCTCCGCGTGATCCGGGGCGACGCTCGCGACCTCCGCCGCCTGCTGGCACCCCTGGGCATCACCGCCGCCGCCGCCGTGGTCTCGAGCCTGCCGCTCATCTCCATGCCGCGCATGACGCTCAACCGCGTCCTCGCGGAGTCCTTCGCGCTCCTCGGCGAGGGGCGCCCCTTCGTGCAATTCACCTATGGCGTGGTCTCGCCGATCGCCCGCGAGCGCAAGGGCGTCACCGGCCGCATCGCCGCCCGCGTCTGGGCAAACCTGCCGCCGGCGAGCGTCTGGCGCTACGAGCGAAGGCGGGATGCGCGGGTGAAGCGGGTGGCGTGAGCCACCCCCGGCGATCGCGCCTCCTTCGCAAGCACCCCACCCAATCCGCGCAATGCCGCGCAGGGCACTCGAACTGCTGAGTATTTATGCAGTGCAACATGACGAAATTATAACCATTATAAGCTATTGACTATCACATTGCTGTCCTGCAGCATAAATCAAATCCGAACACCAAATGCGGAGGAGCGCGGCCTCGGTTCGAGGCGGGAGGCCTTTCGGTTTGGAGGTGCAGGCGATGGGCAATCAAGGCCAGACGCCCAGGGCGAACGGGGAGCCGCGTGGCGAGCTTGCCTCGCGCACGCTCGCGATGCCCGCGGACACGAATCCGACCGGCGACATCTTCGGCGGCTGGATCATGGCGCTGATGGATGGTGCCGCACTCATGACGGCGACGAGCCATGCCTCGGGCCGCGTCGTGACGGTCGCAGTCTCGAACATCGCGTTCCTACGCCCGGTCAAG
>DATMMM010000358.1:0-21901 GCA_035569735.1 Allostellaceae bacterium
CGTCACGGACGTGTTGATGGGTTGAGTGGCGCGGAGCTTATTCCGGATGCGGATGGCCGTGGCGCGCGGCCCAGATCTCGTAACCGGAGAGCATCAGCACCACGCCGCCCACGATCACGAAGTCCGCCACCACGTCCGTATCGCCCGAGCCCGAAAGAACCCAGGGCGAGACGATGAGCCAGAGGCTGAGGATGACGTCGATCCATTCCTCGATGATGTGATAAGCGAGGAAGGTGAGGGCGCTCAGCACGGCAATCGAGATGCCGACGATGAGCGCGTTCAGGGTGGCCGCGGGATCGCTGTCGGAGAAGCCAAGCACCCACGGAGAGACGGCCAGCCAAAGGCCCAACACCATGTCGAGCCAGTCTTGCCAGTTCCAGGCTTCCTGGATTTCCATCGATTCGCTCATGTCGGCACCTTTGACGTTGCCTGGACAAAAGTGTAACGCGCCGCGGGCGGAAGTCATGACGGCAACAGCGAGTTTTCCGAGGCTGCGACTCGTCTCCATGTTGCACTGCGCAAAATTTCCATTATCATCTTCATTGACCAAAGATTGAGCAATCGAGCCTCTTGCACAATAAATGAGCATCAGTATCGGCCCACTCCGTCTCGAAGACCCGGTGATCCTGGCACCCATGTCGGGCGTGACGGATTTGCCGTTCCGCCGGCTGGTCAAGCGCGAAGGTGCCGGCCTCGTGGTCTCCGAGATGATCGCGAGCCAGGCGATGGTGCGCGCCTCCCGGCAGTCCCTGAAGATGGCCGAGAACTGCCCGGAGGAACAGCCGATGGCCGTCCAGCTCGCGGGCTGCGAGCCCGAGGTGATGGCCGAGGCGGCAAAGCTCAATGAGGACCGCGGCGCGGCGCTGATCGACATCAACTTCGGCTGTCCCGTGAAGAAGGTGGTAAACGGCCACGCGGGCTCGTCGCTGATGCGCGACGAGGCGCACGCGGCGCGCATCCTGGACGCCACCGTCAAGGCCGTGCGGCTTCCCGTCACGCTCAAGATGCGCACGGGCTGGGACGAGGCCAATCGCAATGCCCCGAGGCTCGCGCGCATCGCCGAGGAGTGCGGCATCCGCATGGTCACCGTCCACGGCCGCACGCGGTGCCAATTCTACGAAGGCCGGGCCGATTGGGCTTTCGTGCGCGAGGTGAAGGCGGCGGTACGCATTCCCGTCGTGGTCAACGGAGACATCACCAGCCTCGAGGAGGTCGATACCGCGCGCAAGCAGTCGGGCGCCGATGGCGTGATGATCGGGCGCGGCGCCTATGGCCGGCCCTGGTTCCCATCCCAGGTGATCCATTACCTGCGAACGGGAGAGCGCAAGCCCGATCCGCCGCTCGCGCGCCAGCTCCAGATCGTGCTGGAGCATTACGAGGCAACGCTCGCCCATTACGGCCGCGAGACCGGCGTGCGCATGGCGCGCAAGCATCTGGCTTGGTACTCCAAGGGGCTGCCGGGATCGGCCGAATTCCGCGCCGAGATCAACCGGCAGGACGAGCCGGAGCGCGTTCGCGACCTGCTGCGGGCGTTCTACAGCCCGCAGATCGATCGGCAGGCCGCCTGAATGGCAGGCAAGGCCGCGGCATCGATCCGGGTTTCCCGCCAGCTCGGCCTCGACGCCGCGCAGATCCTGGCGGCGCTCCCGGACCCCGTGCTGGTGGTCGGCGGCAGCGGCTTGATCGAGTACGCGAACGGAGCCGCGGAGCAATTCTTCGACGCCAGCACGGCGACGTTTCTGGGCGGGCCGCTCACGGACCTGGTGCCCGCGGACAGCCCGCTCTTCGCGCTGCTCGCGAGCGTGCGGCGCGGCGGCCACAGCATCTCGGAATATGCGGTGACGCTGGAGACGCCGCGCCTCGGCTCTCACGTCGTCACCATCCAGGTGGTGCCGCTCGCCGAGGAGGGCGACCGCCTGGTGGTGACGCTCCAAGAGCGCTCGATGGCGCACAAGATCGATCGCCAGCTCACGCACCGCAATGCCGCGCGCTCCGTCACGGGCATGGCGGCGATGCTGGCCCATGAGGTGAAGAACCCGCTCTCGGGGATCCGCGGGGCGGCTCAGCTCCTGGAGGAAAACCTGGGGCCCGCCGACCGCGAGCTCACGCGCCTGATCTGCGACGAGGCCGATCGCATCGTGGCGCTCGTCGATCGCATGGAGGTGTTCTCCGATCGCCGGCCGCTCGATCGCGGACCGGTCAATATCCACGAAGTCCTGAACCGCGTGCGCCTGGCGGCGCAATCGGGCTTCGCCCGCCACGTGCATTTCGTCGAGGACTACGATCCCTCGCTGCCGCCGGTCTACGGCAACCGCGACGCGCTCATTCAGGCGTTCTTGAACCTGGTCAAGAACGCGGCTGAAGCCGTGCCGCCACACGGCGGCGAGATCCAGGTCTCCACCGCCTATCGCCATGGCGTCCGGCTCGCGGTCTCCGGCACGGATGCCCGCCTGCATCTCCCCTTGGTGGTCGAGATCGCCGACAACGGGGAGGGCATCCCCGAGGACCTGCGGCCTCATCTCTTCGACCCCTTCGTCACCACCAAGCACAACGGGACTGGCCTCGGTCTTGCATTGGTCGCCAAAGTGATCGACGACCACGGCGGGGTGATCGAATTCGACAGCCAGCCGCGGCGCACGGTCTTTCGGTTGTTCCTGCCCATGGCGATGAGCGAGGGCGAAAAATGAACACGAGCGCGACCATCCTGGTCGCCGACGACGACCGGGCGATCCGCACGGTGCTCGGTCAGGCTCTCGGGCGGCTCGGCTACGAGGTCAAAAGCACCGGCAACGCCGCGACGCTCTGGCGCTGGGTCGAGGACGGCGAGGGCGACCTGGTCATCACCGACGTCGTCATGCCCGACGAGAACGGCCTCGACCTCCTCCCGCGCATCAAGAAGCTCCGGCCCGAGCTCAGGGTCGTCGTAATGAGCGCGCAGAACACGCTGCTGACCGCGGTCAAGGCGACCGAGCGCGGCGCCTTCGAGTATCTGCCCAAGCCCTTCGATTTGCGCGAGCTCGTGCGCACCGTGCAGCGGGCGCTCGCCGAGCCCACCGCAAGAAACGGCGCAGCGCACGCGGAGGCCGAGCCCGACGAAGGCAGCCTGCCGCTGATCGGCCGGTCGGCCGCGATGCAGGACATCTATCGCGTGCTCGCGCGCCTCATGGGCACCGATCTCACCGTCATGATCTCCGGCGAGAGTGGCACCGGCAAGGAGCTGGTGGCGCGCGCCTTGCACGACTACGGCAAGCGCCGGAGCGGACCTTTCGTCGCCATCAACATGGCGGCGATCCCGCGCGAGCTGATCGAGAGCGAATTGTTCGGCCACGAGCGCGGCGCCTTCACCGGGGCGACGCAGCGGAATGCCGGCCGGTTCGAGCAGGCGCAGGCCGGCACCTTGTTTCTCGATGAGATCGGCGACATGCCGCCCGACGCGCAGACGCGGCTGCTGCGCGTCCTGCAGCAGGGCGAGTACACGACCGTGGGCGGCCGCACTCCGATCCGCGCGGACGTGCGGATCATCGCGGCGACCCATCGCGACCTGCGCCAGCTCATCCGGCAGGGCCTGTTCCGCGAGGACCTGTTCTATCGCTTGAACGTTGTGCCGATCCGGCTGCCGCCGCTGCGCGAGCGGACCGAGGACATTCCCGCCCTGGTGCGGCACTTCTTCACGCTTGCCCATGGCGAGGGCCTGCCGCTGAAGAGCCTCGATGTCGCCGCCATGGAGCGGCTCAAGGCGCACCGCTGGCCCGGCAACGTGCGCGAGCTCGAGAATCTGGTGCGCCGGCTGGCGGCGCTCTATGCGCAGGAGGTCATCGGTGCCGAGGCGGTAACCGCCGAGCTCACCGAGGCGGCGACACCCGCGGGGACCGTCGAGGCGCCCGCCGGGGAGGGGCTGAGCAACGCCGCCGAGCGGCACCTGCGCGACTATTTCGATGCTCACAAGGGCGGGCTGCCGCCCGCCGGTCTTTACGACCGCGTGCTGCGGGAAGTGGAGCGGCCTCTGATCACGCTGTCGCTCGGCGCCACGCGCGGCAACCAGGTGAAAGCGGCCCAGCTGCTCGGTCTCAACCGCAACACCCTCCGCAAGAAGATCCGGGAATTGGACATCGAAGTCAGCCGTGGCCTAAAATGACGGCGGCTGGCGGCGTCCGACCCTGAAGAACCGCAGAGTGCTGGAAACCAGCCTGCGGGGCTAAACGACCGGGGCGGCAAATCTTGGGGCGTTGCGTCTTGAGGGTGGAATGAGCCTGTCGCGACAGGTTCTGGTATGGGCCAGTCGGATCGGGCTCGGGCGCAAGCTCGCGATCGCGCTTGCGGTCGCGGCGGTGGTTTCCGGGATCGGCACCTATGCCGCGCTATCGGGCCTGCCTCCCTTCAAAAGCCGTCCCTATCTGGTCCTGCCGTTCGTCAACCTCAATCTGGTGCTGATGCTGGCGCTCGCGGCGGTGATCGCGACGCGCCTGGTGCAGGTATGGGCGGAGCGCCGTCGCGGCCAGGCGAGCTCGCGGCTGCATGTGCGGCTGGTCGTGCTGTTCAGCGTCATCGCGGTGACGCCCACCATCATCCTGGCACTCTCCTCGTATTTCTTTTTCAGCTTCGGGGTGCAGTCGTGGTTCAGCGACCGGGTCAGGACCGCGCTCTCTGAATCGCTGGCGGTGGCCGAGGCCTATCTCCACGAGCATCAGGACGCGGTGCGCGGAGACATCGTGAAGATGGCGACCGACATCAACCACGATGCGCAGATCCTGAACAACGACCCGCAGAATCTCGCTCAAGTCCTGGAATTGCAGGCCTCGCTCCGCAATCTTTCCGAGGCGCTGGTGTTCGACCCCAGCGGCCGCGTGCTCGCGCGCACCCGCTTCTCCTATACGCTCATGCTGGATGCGCCGCCGGAATCGGCTTTCAGGCAGGCGGACGAGGGCGATGTCGCGGTGCTCACCAGCGACAACGAGGACCGCGTGCGCGCCTTGGTGCGCCTGGGCTCGGAGATGGGCGACGCCTATCTCTACGTCGGCAGGATCGCCGATCCCGTGGTGCTCAATCGGGTGCAGCAGACCAAGTGGGCGGTCGAGCAATATGACCGGCTGGACGGTCAGCGCTCGGATTATCAGATCAAGTTCGCGCTCGGCTTCCTGGTGGTCGCCATTCTCATCTTGCTCGCCGCGGTCTGGGCGGGTTTGCGCTTCGCGGGCCGCCTGGCGCGACCGATCAGTGCGCTCGCCGCCGCCGCCGAGCGCGTGGGCGGCGGCGATCTCTCCGCGCGGGTCTCCGAGGGGCAGGGCGACGAGGAATTCAGCACGCTCTCGCGCGCCTTCAACCGGATGACCACGCAGATCGAGACGCAGCAGCGCGAGCTCGTGGAGGCGAACCGCCAGCTCGACGGCCGCCGCCGGTTCACCGAGGCCGTGCTGTCCGGGGTTTCCGCCGGCGTGGTCGGGCTCGACCGCGAGGGCCGGATCAACTTGCCCAATCGCTCCGCCTCGGTGCTGCTCGCCGTCGATCTCGATCGGCAGATCGGCGAGCCGCTGTCGACGGTGGTGCCGGAAATGGCGGCACTGGTGGAGGAAGCCGCGCGCCGTCCGGATCGCCTGGCGCAGGCGCAGATCGAGATCGCCCGCGACGGCCGCTCCGACGTGCTGCATGTCCGCGTCGCCGCGGAGCGCGTCGTGGGCGAGACCCAGGGCTATGTGGTCACCTTCGATGACGTGACGGAGCTGCTGTCGGCGCAGCGCAAGGCCGCCTGGGCGGACGTGGCGCGCCGGATCGCGCACGAGATCAAGAACCCGCTGACGCCGATCCAGCTGTCGGCCGAGCGGCTGAAGCGCAAGTATCTGCGCGATATCCGAAACGATCCCGAGACCTTCACGATCCTGTCGGACACGATCATCCGCCACGTCGGCGACATCGGCCGCATGGTGGACGAATTCTCGTCCTTCGCGCGGATGCCGGCGGCCTTGATAAAGACCGAGGACCTGATCGACATCACGCGCCAGGCGGTGTTCCTGCAGCGGGCCGGCACGCCCGACGTACGCTTCGAGGTGGATTTGCCCTCGCATCCGGTGCTGGTCTCCTGCGATTCACGCCAGGTGAGCCAGGCACTGGTCAATCTGCTCAAGAACGCCATCGAATCCATACAGGGGCGCGACGGCGAGACGGCGCCGGGACGCATCTGGGTTCGGCTCGTCGAGACCCCCGGCCAAGTCACGCTGGTGGTCGAGGACAACGGCCGCGGCCTGCCCAAGGAAGGTCGCGAGCGCTTGACCGAGCCCTACGTCACGACCCGCGCAAAGGGCACGGGCCTCGGGCTCGCGATCGTCAAGAAGGTCATGGAGGAGCACAGGGGAGAACTGATCCTGGAAGATCGGGAGGGCGGCGGCGCGCGGGTGAAGCTGGTCTTCCCGTCGGTCCGGCCGCGCGAGGAGTCGGAACGCGCGGCCGCGGAGTCCGTCGGAGCTTAGAAGGTTCTCCATGGCGCATGACATACTCGTCGTTGACGACGAAGCCGACATTCGAATGCTGATTTGCGGCGTCCTCGAGGACGAAGGCTACGAGACGCGTCAAGCCGGCAACAGCGCCGAAGCCTTGGCCGCGATCCGCTCGCGGCTGCCGTCGTTGCTGGTGCTCGACATCTGGCTGCAGGGCAGCGAGCTCGACGGCATCGAGATCCTGCGGATCGCGCGGGCCGAGGCGCCGAACCTCGCGGTGGTGATGATCAGCGGCCACGGCACGATCGAGACCGCCGTCGCGGCGATCAAGATGGGTGCCTATGATTTCATCGAGAAACCCTTCAAGTCCGACCGGCTGCTCCTGGTGGTCGAGCGCGCGATCCAGGCGGCGCGACTCAAGCGCGAGAACGAGGAGCTGCGGCTGCGCGCCGGCGGCGACGAGGAGCTGGTGGGCAACTCCCATGCGGTGGCGCAGCTCCGCCAGCAGGTCGAGAAGGCGGCGCCGACCAAGAGCCGCGTGATGATCTCCGGCGCGCCCGGCTCGGGCAAGGAGGTGGTGGCGCGCCTGCTGCACCGCCGCTCGCGCCGATCCGATGCGTCTTTCGTGGTGCTGAACTGCGCGATGCTGCGGCCGGACCACCTCGAGATCGAGCTGTTTGGCGCGGCGGCGGGCGCGGGGGGAGCGGACAGCCGGCGCAAGATCGGCGTCTTCGAGGAAGCTCATGGCGGCACGTTGTTCCTGGACGAGGTCGCGGACATGCCGCTCGAGACCCAGGGCAAGATCGTGCGCGGACTCCAGGAGCAGACTTTCGAGCGCGTGGGCGGCAGCCGCATCGAGGTCGACGTCCGCGTCATGGCCTCCACGAACCGGGATCTCTCCGCGGAGGTTTCCGCCGGGCGCTTCCGGGAGGATCTCTATTACCGCCTGGCGGTGGTGCCCATCCGTGTGCCGGCTCTGCGCGAGCGGCGCGAGGACATACCGATGCTGGCGCGCCATTTCATGCGCCGCGCGGCGGATGCGGCGCGACTCCTGCCGCGCGAGATCGGCGACGACGCCATGGCGGCGCTGCAGAGCTACGACTGGCCCGGCAACGCGAGGCAGCTCAGGAACGTCATCGACTGGCTGCTGATCATGGCGCCGGGCGACGTTCGCGAGGCGGTCAGGGCCGAGATGCTCCCGGCCGAGATCGGCTCGGACGCGCCCGCGGTGGTGCGCTGGGACAAGGGCGGCGAGATCATGAGCCTGCCGCTGCGCGACGCCCGCGAGGTGTTCGAGCGGGAATACCTGATCGCGCAGGTCACCCGCTTCGGCGGCAACATCTCGCGCACCGCCGCCTTCATCGGCATGGAGCGCTCGGCGCTCCATCGCAAGCTCAAGACACTGGGACTCTTCAACGGCGAGCGGATCGTCAAGGTGGAGACGTGAGGCCGCGCGATCTCGATCGGGAGCGGCGATGTCGCGCATCGCTTATGTGAACGGCCGCTACCTGCCGCACCCGGAGGCCTCGGTCCACATCGAGGATCGCGGCTACCAATTCGCCGACGGCGTCTACGAGGTGATCGCGGTCGAGCGCGGGCGGCTGGTGGACGAGGGCCTGCACCTGAAGCGCCTCGGGCGCTCGCTCTCGGAGCTCGAGATCGCGGAGCCGATGACCGAGGCGGCGCTCAAGACCGTCATGCGCGAGGTGCTTCGCCGCAACCGCGTGCGCGATGGCATCATCTACATCCAGATGACCCGCGGCGTGGCGCCGCGCGACCATGCATTCCCCGGGGGCGCCCGGACCCAAGTGGTCATGACGGCGCGCCGGGCTAAACTGGCAAACCCCAAGACGGTCGCCGAGGGCGTGCGCGTGATCACGGTGCCGGACCTGCGCTGGGCACGCTGCGACATCAAATCGATCGCGCTGCTGCCAAACATCCTCGGCAAGCAGCAAGCGCGCCAGGCCGGCGCCTATGAGGCCTGGCAGGTGGACCGCGACGGCAACGTCACCGAGGGCACCTCCACCAACGCCTGGATCGTGACGGCAGCGGGCGAGGTGGTGACGCGGGCGGCGACCAACGCGATCCTGAACGGCGTCACCCGGCTCGGCGTGATCCGCGTGATCGAGGAAGCGGGGCTCCGTTTCCTCGAGCGTCCCTTCGGCGTTGCCGAGGCAAAGCAGGCCCGCGAGGCCTTTCTCACCAGCACGACCTCGTACGTGACACCCGTCGTCCGGATCGACGACAGCGTGTTGGGAGACGGCAAACCCGGCCCGCTCGCGCGCGAGCTCGGCACGTTCTATCGCCGCTATGTCGAGGCGGGCGGACAGGACGCCTGATGCAGCGTCCGCGCGCGATCCTGTTCGACTGGGACAACACGCTGGTCGACAGCTGGGCGGTGATTCACGAGGCGCTGGTCGTCACCTTTCAAGCGATGGGGCATGTGCCCTGGACGCTCGAGGAGACGAAGCAGCGCGTGCGGCATTCCCTGCGCGATGCATTCCCGCGCCTGTTCGGGACCCGCTGGGAGGATGCCCGCCGGCTTTATCTCGACGCCTTCACCGCGATCCACCTGGAACGGCTGACCGCGCTCGCGGGCGCCGAGGCGCTGCTCGCGGCGCTCGCGGAGGACGGCTATTACCTCGCCGTGGTCAGCAACAAGACGGGCGCGCTGCTCCGGCGCGAGGCGGAGCATCTGGGCTGGTCCCGGTACTTCCGGCGGATGGTAGGCGCGGGGGACGCCAGCGCCGACAAACCGGATCCCGCAGTCATAGACGCCGCCCTTTCCGGCAGCGGGATCGATCCCGCCGCGGCCTGGCTCGTGGGCGACACCGCGCTCGATATCGAGTGCGCGGTGGCGGCGGGCTGCGTTCCAGTGCTGCTCTCAGCCCTGGACGCGCTTGTGGAGCAGACGCCTAACGCCTCGGCAGCACTACGTTTTTCCGATTGCGCCTCGCTCCTCCGGGGCATAAGGGACTTGTGATTTTGCAACCGCACCCAATCTTGATATGAGTGGCCGGAGGCTGGCGCCCCCGGCCCAGGCGCGTGGCTGAGCCGAGGAGCGGCTCCAAGAAAAAGGATCCAGCAATGTCCAGCGAGAAATCACAAAACGTCCAAGATGTATTTCTAAACCACGTCCGCAAGAATAAAACTCCCGTCACGGTCTTCCTCGTCAATGGCGTCAAGCTGCAGGGCATCATCACCTGGTTCGACAATTTCTGCGTGCTGCTGCGGCGAGACGCGCATTCGCAGCTGGTCTACAAGCATGCGATCTCGACCGTGATGCCGGCGCAGCCAGTGCAGCTCTTCGAGGCCGGCAAAGAGGGTGAAGAACAGTAAATCGATGGCTTCCACGCCCGCGGGGCATGCCCCGTCGACCGGCCGGTCCCTCGTCATCCATCCGACGCTCAAGCGTCCTCCGCGGGAGCTGCGGGACGCGTTGCGAACCCCCGAGGCTCGTCTCGAGGAGGCGGTGGCGCTCGCGGGCGCCATCGATCTCGAGATCTCGCACGCGGCGCTCGTCCCACTCGCGAAACCCAAGCCCGCGACCCTGATCGGCAGCGGCAGCGTCGAGACCCTGGGCGCCATCGTGAAGGAGCGCGAGATCAGCGTCGCCGTGGTCGACGCCATCGTGAGTCCCGTCCAGCAGCGGAACCTGGAGAAGGCCTGGGGCTGCAAGGTGATCGACCGCACCGGCCTGATCCTGGAGATCTTCGGCGCCCGGGCGCGGACGCATGAGGGGCGGCTGCAGGTGGAGCTGGCGGCACTGACCTATCAGCGCTCGCGCCTGGTACGCTCATGGACGCACCTCGAGCGGCAACGCGGCGGTTTCGGCTTCCTGGGCGGCCCCGGCGAGAGCCAGCTCGAGATCGACCGACGGCTGATCGGCGAGCGGATCGCGCGGATCAAGAAGGAGCTCGAGGACACCAAGCGCACGCGTGCGCTGCATCGCGGCGCGCGCAAGCGCGTGCCTTATCCGATCGTGGCTCTGGTCGGATATACCAACGCCGGCAAATCCACGCTGTTCAATCGGCTGACTCAAGCGGCGGTGCGCGCGGAAGACTCGCTGTTCGCCACCCTCGACCCCACGCTCCGGCGGCTCGCGCTGCCCTCGGGCCGCACCGCGATCCTCTCCGACACGGTCGGGTTCATATCCGATCTGCCGCATCAGCTGGTCGCGGCCTTCCGCGCCACGCTCGAAGAGGTGACCGAGGCGGATCTGATCGTTCACGTCCGCGACGTCCACCATCCCGACACGGACGCGCAGCGCCGCGACGTGGAGGACGTCTTGACGGAGCTCGGTCTCGAAGCCCAGGTGGAGCATGGCCTCCTCGAGGCGCTCAACAAGATCGATCTGCTGGATCCGGCGGCGCACGCGTCGCTCCTGCACCAGGCGCTGCGCAACGATGGCGCGGTGCCGATCTCCGCCGCCACCGGCGAGGGTTGCGACCAGCTGCTCTCGCTCATCGAGGAGCGCGCCGACGGTGCCCGTCAGCTGGTCGATCTCAACGTACCGCTCAGCGATGGCGCAGCCATCGCCTGGCTCTATCAGAACGGCGACGTCATCAGCCGGCGCGACGACGAGGAGCGGGCGCATCTTTCCGTGCGACTGGCCGATGCCGATCTCGGCCGTTTCCGCAGCCGTCAGATCCACCACTGAGCCGATGCTGCCATCGATCGATCGCGTGAGCTCGCTGATCCGAGAGGTGGCGAAGGCGGAAATCCTGCCGCGCTATCAGAAGCTGACCGCGGGCGACATCAGCGAGAAGAAACCGGGCCAGCTCGTCACGACCGCGGATATCGAGGCCGAGCGGATCTTGACTGCCGAGCTCGCCCAGCTGCTGCCGGGATCCGTCGTGGTGGGCGAGGAGGGTGTGGCGGCCGAGCCCGGCCGCCTCGCCGCCGTCGCGGGCGAAGCGCCGGTCTGGCTGGTCGATCCCGTCGACGGCACGCAGAATTTCGTGGATGGCAAGCCGGTCTTCGGGACCATGGTGGCGCTGTTGATCGAGCAGCGCACGGCGGCCTCATGGATCTACGAGCCGGTCCCCGACCGGATGGCGAGCGCCGAGGCGGGATCGGGCGCGTTCGGCGATGGCGAGCGGCTGCATACCGCGGCGCCGGTTCCGATCGCTGAAATGCGCGGGCGGCTCAGCGGGCGTACGGCCAAGAAGCTCGAGGGCAAGGCCGGCTCGATCTTCAACGAGCGGTGTGCCGCCTACGAATACCTTGCCCTCGCGCGGGGCGCCGCACACTTCGCGTTGTTCCGGCGGCTCAATCCCTGGGACCACGCGCCGGGCGAGCTGCTGGTGCGCGAAGCCGGCGGGTTCTCCCGGCGCCTCGACGGCACGCCCTATCTCCCCAGCGAGATCGACGCCTCGCTCCTGCTGGCGCCGGATGCCGACAGCTGGCAGGCGCTTCGGGCACGGATCTTGGAATTCGCGCCCTGAGGGTTGCCAGGGAGCGCGGAGGCGGTAGCATGACGCCCTTCCCAAAGGAGAACGCGCGATGAAGCTGGCATTCCTGGGTCTGGGCGTGATGGGCTATCCGATGGCCGGTCATCTCAAGAAGCACGGCCACGACTTGACGGTCTATAACCGCACCGCCGAGAAGGCGAAGGCTTGGGCCGCGGAGCACGGCGGCAGCGTCAAGGAGACGCCCGCGGCGGCAGCCGAGGGCGCCGACATCGTCTTCATGTGCGTCGGCAACGATCACGATGTGCGCGAGGTCGCGACGGCGCCCAAGGGCGCGCTCGCCGGAATGAAACGCGGCAGCATCCTCGTCGACCACACCACGGCCTCGGCGGAGATCGCGCGCGAGCTCTATGCTGCCGCCAAGGCGAAAAGCGTCGGCTTCCTGGACGCGCCGGTCTCGGGAGGGCAGGCGGGGGCGCAGAACGGCAAGCTCACCATCATGGTCGGCGGCGACGCCGAGCCCTTCAAGACGGCGGAGCCGGTGATGGCGCATTACGGCCGCGCGGTGACGCTGATGGGACCGGCGGGCAGCGGCCAGCTCACCAAGATGGTGAACCAGATCTGCATCGCCGGCGTCGTGCAAGGGCTCGCGGAGGGTCTCAATTTCGCGGTGCGCGCCGGCCTCGACGGCAAGACAGTGATCGACGTCATCTCCAAGGGAGCCGCGCAGTCCTGGCAGATGGAGAACCGCGGCACGACCATGCTCGAGGGCAAGTTCGACTTCGGCTTCGCGGTCGACTGGATGCGCAAGGACCTGGCGATCTGCTTCGCGGAAGCGCGGCGCAACGGCGGCTCGCTGCCGGTGAGCGCGCTGGTCGATCAGTTCTACGCGCGCATCCAGGAGCGCGGCGGCAAGCGCTGGGACACTTCCTCGCTCATCCACCTGCTGCAGAAGCCATGAGGAAGCTGTAAGCCGCGCCGACATCCCCTCTCCCCACGGCGCCGCGCGGAGAGGGGTTGTTGGCGACTATCGAGGCTCTTCCGCCTTCACCCGCTGCCACTCGGCCTCCATTTCGTCGAGGCTCGCCTCGGGCATGGGCTTGCCCGCGGCGGCGAGGCGGTCCTCGATGGAGCGGAAGCGGCGCTCGAACTTGCGGTTGGCGTTGCGGAGCGCCTGCTCGGGATCGATCTCGAGGCTGCGGGCGAGGTTCGCCACCGCGAAGAGGAGATCGCCGAGCTCGTCGGCGACGCGCTCGGGTGCGGCGCCTAGATCGATCTCGGTGTGCAGCTCCGCGATCTCCTCGTCGATCTTGTCGAAGATCGGCGCCACCGCGGGCCAGTCGAACCCGACGCGAGCCGCGCGCTTCTGGAGCTTATCCGCGCGCGTGAGGGCAGGGAGGGCAAGGCCTACACCGTCGAGCGCGCTCTCGGCGCGGCCGGCGGCCGCCGCCTTGGCCTGGCGCTCCCCGGCTTTCTGGGCTTCCCAGGCGACGGTCTGCGCGGCGGCACCCTCGACTTGCGCCTCGGCGAAGACGTGGGGATGCCGGCGGATCATCTTGTCGGCGATGGCGCGCGCGACATCGTTGAAATCGAACTGACGAGCCTCTTCCGCCATGCGGGCATGGAACACGACTTGCAAGAGGAGATCGCCGAGCTCGTCCTTGAGCGCCTCGGGCTCGCCGCGCTCCGCGGCCTCGGCGACTTCGTAGGCCTCCTCGATGGTGTAAGGCGCGATGGTGGCGAAGCTCTGCTCGAGATCCCAGGGGCAGCCGTGCTCGGGATCGCGCAGCCGCGCCATGATGTCCAGCAGGCGGGCGAGGTCGGGGGAAGCGGTCATTACGGGGAGGGCCTTTCCAATCACGCTTCGGCGCATTCAATCCTCAATGAGGCCACAATTCCATGGCGTCAATCGCGCCCGAAACGGTTCATGAGTGGGAGACGAAAAGTTTGTCGGAAAAATACGGTCGGGCCGCGATGATCCTGCACTGGGTGGTCGCGATATTGCTGACGACGGCCTTGGTTCTGGCCTGGGTGCTGCCGCGAAAATCGGCGCCTGGCTATGACGCCATGCTCGAGCTCCACAAATCGGTCGGGATCATGGTGCTGGCACTGGTCGTGCCGCGGCTGTTGTGGCGCCTGAGGAACCCGGTGGCGCCCGCGGCGGGATTGACGCCGCTGGAAGCCCGGGTTTCCGAGCTCACGCATTGGGCACTCTATGCCATCATGCTCCTCATTCCCTTGACCGGGTATCTGTTCTCCTCGGCGCAAGGGCAGGGCCTCGACTTCTTCGACCTGTTCACGGCGGCCTCGCCACTTCCAACCAACCCGACCGTCTCCCGTCCGTTGGAGTTCCTGCACACGACCGGGCAATACGCGATCTATGGATTCGTGGGCTTGCATGTCCTGGCCGCGCTCTATCATCATTTCGTGAAGCGCGACGGAGTGCTGCAACGGATGCTGCCGTTCCGCAGCGCGGGCTCCGACTGACCGAGGCAGCCGTAATGAGCGTGGCATTCGGATAACCGAGCAGGAGGGCTCATGACCTCGACCGAGCAACATACCGGCGGCTGCCTTTGCGGCGCCGTCCGCTACCGAGTTACCGGCGCGCCCCTGAAGGTCGGGCTTTGTCACTGCGGCCAGTGCCGGCGCCAGACCGGCAGCGCGCTGCCATCCTTCGTGACCTGGCCGCGCGACGGTTTCGAGGTGACCAAGGGCGAGCCATCGCGGTTCCGGGTCTCGGACATCGCGACGCGAGAGTTCTGTCGCGACTGCGGCTCGCCGCTGTTCTGGCGGCCCGCACAAGGTGACCGGATCACGGTCTTGCTGGGCAGCCTCGACGATGCCGAGGCGATGCCGAAGCCCAGCTACGAGCTCTGGACCGAGCGTCGCATGCATTGGGTCCCGGAGTTCGAGGGCATCAAGTCTTATCGGCAGGAGCCGCCCAGAGGGTGAGGGTATAAGCGGCGGCGCAATCTGGTTCCGTGGTGCCGTACAGTAAAGTCGCATAATGTATATTATGGGAAATACGTTCAGATCCGCGGGTTGAGGCCGTGTCCGCGATCTCAGAGCTCGATCACCATCCCGTCGTAAGCGGGCTCGACGCCCGCCGGCAGCTCGCGCCGGAGCGTCTCGTAATCGAGCTGCACATCCATATGCGTGAGGATCGCGCGCTTCGGCTTGACGCGGGCGATCCACTCGAGCGTGCGCGCGAGATGGCTGTGGGTCGGATGCGACGTGCGCCGGTAGCTGTCGACGATCCAGGTCTCCACACCCTCGAGCGCCGCAAAGGCTGGCTCGTCCAACGCGACGACGTCGGTCGAATATGCGAGAGCACCGAACCGGAAGCCCAAGGTCGTGCTGAAGCCGTGGTTCTGGGCAAAGGGCACCGCCCTCACCCCGGCCACCTCGAACGCGCCGTCGATCTCCGTGGGAACCAAGGACGGCTTATAGAAGACCGCACCGGCGGCCGGGTCCGAGGGCCGAAAGATGTAGCTGAAGCGCCGCCTGAGCTCGGCCAGCGTGGCCGGCGCCGCATAGATCGGGATGGCTTGGCCCATGGCGCGGTTGAGCGACCGCACCTCGTCGATGCCGTGGCAATGGTCGGCATGGGCATGGGTGAACAGGATCGCGTCGAGGCGCGCGATGCCGGCATCCAGCAGCTGCATGCGCATGTCCGGCGAGGCATCGACCAGGATTTGCACACCCTCGTGCTCGATCAGGATAGACGCACGCCGGCGTCGGTTTCGCGGATTGGCGGGGTCGCAGTCGCCCCAGTCGTTGCCGATCAGCGGCACGCCGCCCGATGGGCCGCAGCCGAGGATGGTCACCCTCATGAGGCTGGTGCGGCCGGCGGTCGGGCCTTGGCGAAGAGACGGTAGAAATTCGCCGTCGTCACCTCGGCTAATTCCTCAACAGAAAGGCCCTTCAGGCGCGCAACCTCGGCTGCCGTGTGAACGAGAAAAGAAGGCTCGTTCTGCTTGCCGCGCTTGGGCACCGGCGCCAGGTAGGGCGAATCGGTTTCGATCAGGATCCGATCCAACGGCAGGTCGCGCACGATCTCGCGCAGCGGCTCGGCATTCTTGAAGGTAACGATGCCCGAGAGCGAAATCAGAAACCCAATTTCAATCGCTTTTTCAGCAACCACGCGCCCCGTGCTAAAGCAATGGATGACACCGATGAGGGACCGCTTGCCCGCCTCCTCCGCCAGGATCTGCGCGGTCTCTCCATCCGCATCTCGTGTGTGAACGATCAGCGGCAAGCCACTGATCCCAGCAGCTTTTGCGTGGGTGTGGAACACCGAGACCTGGCGGTCCCGCGGACTGTGCTCGTAATAGAAATCGAGGCCGGTCTCGCCGATCCCGATCACGCGGGGATGCTGCGCCAGGCCGGCGAGCGCCTCCGCGGACGTGTCAGGCTCGGCGGCCGCCTCGTGAGGGTGAATGCCGACGGAACACCAGACATCGGGCTGGGATTCGGCGATCGCCCTCACCTGCGGAAATTCGGTGATCTTGGTCCCGATGGTCACCATCGCCCCTACCCCGGCCTGGCGCGCGCGCGCGATCACGGCATCGCGCTCGGGGCCTGCTGGCAGGTAATCGAGATGGCAGTGGCTGTCGACGAGGATCACGCCGTCTCCGCCTCGACGTAGCGGGGGAACACGCCCTCAGGCTTCGGGAGCTTTGTACCGGGCTCGAGCGGTCGGGCGAGCGCCGCAAAATCACGGGCACCGGCCGGCACCGCGAGCTGGTCGAGCAGTTTTGCGGCCGAGCTCGGCACGACCGGCTGCACCAGGATCGCCAGATGACGGATCACCTCCGCCAGTACATAGAGCACCGTCCCCATGCGGGCGACGTCGGTCTTGCGGAGCGACCACGGCGCCATCTCGTCGACGTAGCGATCGGCCGCGGCGACCACGTCCCAGATCGCTTCGAGCGCGCGATGGAAGCCCTGCTCGGCATAGGCCGTGCGCTCTCGAGGCAGCAGCTCGCGCGCCGCCTTGAGCAGCGCCTCATCCGCGGGCGTAAGCGCGCCGGGCGTCGGAAGCGCGCCGTCGCAATTCCGGTTGATCATCGACAGCACGCGCTGAGCCAGATTGCCCAATCCGTTGGCGAGGTCGCCGTTGATGCGGCTCACGATGGCGCGGCGGGAGAAATCGCCGTCGCTGCCGAAGGGCAGCTCGCGCAAAACGAAATAGCGGACGGCATCGACGCCGTAATCGCCCACGAGTTGTTGCGGTGTGACGAAGTTGCCGAGCGACTTCGACATCTTCTGCCCCTCCACGGTCCACCAGCCGTGGGCGAAGACGCGTTTCGGCGGCTCGAGGCCGGCGGCTTTGAGGAAAGCCGGCCAATAGACCGTGTGGAAGCGCACGATGTCCTTGCCGACCATGTGCAGGTCGGCGGGCCAAAAGGTCCTGTACTCCGCGCTCTCGGTATCCGGATATCCGGCGGCGGTGATGTAGTTCGTGAGCGCGTCGAGCCAGACGTACATGACGTGCTTGGGATCGCCCGGCACCGGCACGCCCCAGGTGAAGCTGGTGCGGGATATCGAGAGATCCCGCAGCCCGCTCTTGACGAAGCTCATGACCTCGTTGCGCCGGGCGTCGGGCGCGATGAAGCCCGGATTGCGCTCGTAATGCTCGAGCAGCCAGTCCTGCCAATCCGACAGCCGGAAGAAATAGCTGGATTCCTCGACCCACTCGACCTCGGCGCCGGAGGGCGCGCGCTTCTTGCCGTCGGGACCGGTGACGAGCTCGTCCTCGCCATAGAACGCCTCGTCCCGCACCGCGTACCAGCCGGGGTATTTGTCGAGGTAGATGTTGTCCCGGCCCTTCGGCGATTTGTTGGCGGCGATCGCGCGCCAGATCGCCTGCGAGGCCTCGATGTGCCGCGGCTCGGTGGTGCGGATGAACTCGTCGTTGCTGACGTTCATCAGCGCCGTCATCTCGCGAAAATTCTGCGAGACGCGGTCGCAGAAGGTCTGGGGATCGAGACCCGCGGCACGCGCGGACTTGTCGACCTTCTGGCCGTGCTCGTCCGTGCCCGTGAGGAACTTGACCCGCCGCCCGTCGAGCCGCATGAAGCGCGCCAGCGCATCGCAGGCCACGGTCGTGTAGGCGTGGCCGATGTGCGGGGCGTCGTTCACGTAGTAGATCGGCGTCGTCAGATAATAGGGCTCGCCGGGCATCGGGACTCTGGGTCTCCTTCGGGGAAAGACGCGCGCTTGGCGGAAGCCTCAGCGCGCGGCCTCTTCGAGCGCGAAAAAAGCGTTCAACACGACCTGCTTGCGGTCGAGGTTGACGGCGTCCGCTTGAGCGAAGAGATCGGCGATCTTTTCCCACACCTCTACCCAGCGATCAAGGCCACGGCGAGCCATCAACCTGGCGAGCGCGGCCTCCCTGCCCTCGCCCGCGCTGCCGGACCGCGCGGCTCTCGCGATGGCGCGCGCGAGGGTCGCCGGCATCAGCTCCGCGATCACTCTGAAGGCGTCGTCTGCGCCCCACCGCGCCACCGTGTCGGCGAATTCGTGCAGCGCCGCCCCGTTGATCTCCGGCAGCGTGCCCAGCAGCTCGATGAGTTGCCGATGCAGCCTCAAACCGTTCTGCTCCGCGAGCTCGAGCGCATGGCCGATGCTGCCCTCGGCGAGCTCGATGAGCGCCGCCCGGTCGGACACCGAAAGATCCGGGCGATAGCGGCCGATCAACTCCGC
Source organism: Allostellaceae bacterium (assembly GCA_035569735.1). Classification (GTDB taxonomy): domain Bacteria; phylum Pseudomonadota; class Alphaproteobacteria; order ATCC43930; family CGMCC-115725; genus DASZHJ01. Next base: position 18,548 of record DATMMM010000358.1, read on the forward strand.
GACGACGGTGTCGGAGAGCGGCCGGAGCGCCACCCGGCGGCAGCGCGAGCGGATGGTCGGCAACAGACGCCCGGGGTTGTCGCTCACGAGGATCAGGATCGCCCGGTCGGGCGGCTCCTCCAGGATCTTCAGCACCGCATTCGCGGCGTTGCGGTTCATCTCGTCGGCGGTGTCCACGATCACGATGCGCCAGCCGCCCTCGGCGGGCGTCAGGCGCAGGAAGGCCGCGATCGCGCGGGTGTCCTCGACCACGATCTCGGTCCGCTCGCGCTTGCGCTTGGGGTCGATGCCGCGCTCGACGGTGAGGAGGTCCGCGTGGCCGCTGCTCGCGACCCGGCGGAACACCGGATGCTCCGGCGGCAGCGTCAGAGAATTCGGCACGGCGGGCCCGAAGAGGCCGCCCGCGCTCGGCTCCGCGCTTTGGCTCAGCAGAAACCGCGCGAAGCGGAAGGCGAGCGTCGCCTTGCCGATGCCGTGGGCTCCCGTGATGAGCAGCCCATGCGGCAGCCGGCCGGATGCGAAGGCGCTCAGCAGCTCCTTCTCGGCCGGCTCATGTCCGCTGAGGTTTGAGTTCTCGCGCGGCGCGGGTACCGCCGCTTCGGCCGCATCGCCGCGCTCCTCGTCGGCCTCGAGATCGTCGTCGTCTTCAGCCATGCGGCGAGTCTGCCGGGTCCGGCCTCAGATAGCGACTCCGAGCCGCGCACGAACGGCGGCGCGGATCGCTTGCTGGACGGTGGCGATATCGGCGGTGGCGTCGATCACCGCACAGCGCTGCGGCTCCGCCCGCGCGATCTCGTGAAAGCCGCGGCGCAGGCGCTCATGAAACTCCTGCCCCATCCGCTCGAACCGGGTGGCGCTAGCCACCCGCTGGGCGGCACGAGAAAGTCCAATGTCGACAGGTAGATCAAGGATGAGGGTCAGATCCGGCTTGAAGTCACGAGCGATCAGCGAATGGAGCGAGGCGAGTGCCGTCAGCGGCAAGCCGCGGCCATAACCCTGATAGGCCAGGGTCGAATCGGCGAAGCGGTCGCACACCACCCAGTCGCCACGGTCGAGTGCCGGCCAGATGGTCTCCACCAGATGATTGCGGCGCGCGGCCACCATGAGCAGCGCCTCGGTCTCGGCGTCCCAGCGCTGTGGAGCGCCTTCGACGATGAGCCGGCGGATCTCCTCCGCCCCCGGCGCGCCGCCGGGCTCGCGCGTGCGGAGCGCCGCCTGCCCGGCTTGACGCAGTCCTTCGACCAGCAGCCCGGCCTGGGTGGATTTGCCGGCGCCCTCGCCGCCCTCGAGCGTAATGAAGCGGCCGCGACTCAGCGCTTGCCCCAGACGAGATAGCCCGCGGCCACGGCGATGCGCGCGATCGGCCCGAGCTTCTCCACGGGCTGCACGGCGACCAGCGGAATCTCCACGGGGTCGACGCCATCGGCGGTGAGGGTGAGCTTGCCGACGGTCTGGCCCTTGCTGATCGGCGCCTTGATGGGGCCGTCGTAATGCACGGTCGCCTTCAGGCTGCGCCGCGCCGCGCGCGGCAGCGTCACCACCACATCCCGGCCGGCCGCGACGGGCACCTTGGCATCGGCTCCGAGCCAGACCTCGGCCTGATCGATGGTGTCGCCGGACTTCACCAGGCGAAAATCATTGAACTCCCGGAACGCCCATTCCAGGAGCCGCTCGCTCTCCTGCGCGCGCGCCTTGCCGCTGGGGAGGCCGCCCATCACCATGATGATGCGGCGCCCGTCGCGGATCGCCGATGCGGTCAGGCTGTAGCCGGCCTCGTCGGTGTGGCCGGTCTTCATGCCGTCCGCACCCAGATCCTTGTAGAGGAGCGGGTTGCGGTTGCCCTGGCGGATGTTGTTGTAGATGAACTCCTTCTCGGAATCGTAGTGATAGTACTCGGGGAAATCGACGATCAGGCGCCGCGCCAGCAGCGCGAGATCGCGCGCGGTCACGTATTCCTTCGGGTCCGGCAGACCGCTGACATTGGCGAAATGGCTGCTGTTGAGGCCGAGCTCCTTGGCCTTCTCGTTCTCCTGCTCGACGAAGGCTTCCTCGCTGCCCGCGAGGCCCTCGGCAAGCACGATGCACGCGTCGTTGCCTGACTGGATGATCATGCCGCGCACGAGGTCCTCGACCTTCACGCGGCCGGGATAGGGCACGAACATCTTCGAGCCCTGGGTGCGCCAGGCCTTCTCGCTCACCGGCAGGATGTCCTCGAGCGAGAGCTTGCCCTTCTTGAGCGCGTCGTAGACGAGGTAGGCGGTCATGATCTTGCTCATGGATGCCGGCGGCATCGGTTTATCCGCGCCCTTGTCCAGCAGCACCGCGCCGGTCTCGAAATCCACGATGATGGCGTTGCGGGCCTGCGTGTCGATGCCTGTGGCCGCGCTCGCCTGCGCCACCCAGCCGCAGAGCGCGAGAGCCGCGAGTGCCAGTCGAATCCCCGTCTTCATGTTGACCATCCCACGCAGCCCCATCCCGCGTTCTACTCCGGCATTATGCCGGAAATCTTAATCGCCCGCTCAATCCACCACGATCCTGGCATCGGGCAGCCCGCTCGCGAGCACTCGCGCCAGCATCTTGTCGGCCTCGTCGACGCTCGTGATCGGCCCGAGCCTCACTCGGAAGAGATTACTGCCGTTGACGCGCACCGCCGTGATTTGCGCGCTGCCGAGGCCGCCGATCCGTTGCCGAACGCGGTTGGCATTGTCCATTTGCGCGAATGCGCCGGCCTGGATGTAGATCTGCGCGTTCGGCTTCGCGGGGCCCTGGGTGACTGCCCCCGTCAGCGGCGGATCCACGGCGGCCGGCTCCGGCGTGGCGGCTGTCTTGAGCGGAGCGATACTGGCGGTCTGCGCCGGCGGCGCCGCGCGCGTGCCGGGCAACGGCGCCAGCGGCTGGGCATCGACGGCGGTGCGCGGAGCCGCGTGCGCCACCTCGACCGGTCCGCCCGGCACGTCCTCGCTGCCATTGCGGCGCGCGACCGCCTGGGCCTGCAGGCTCTCCGCGTTCAGCAGCCGCACACGGACTTTCGCCGTGCCATTCCGCTCGAACCCCAGCAGCTGCGCCGCCTGGCGCGAGACATCGATGATGCGCCCGGCCGCGAAGGGGCCGCGGTCGTTGACGCGCAGCTCGAGGGCGCGGCCGTTCTCGAGATTGGTCACCTGCACGATGCTCGGCATCGGCAGGGTGTGGTGGGCCGCGGTCAGAGTGTTCAGATCGAAGATCTCGCCGTTGGCGGTGTTGTGGCCATGGAACTGCTCGCCGTACCACGAGGCGATGCCGGTCTCGTCGTAGGCCCAATCTTCCTTGGGGTAATACCAGATGCCGTCGACCTGATAGGGTTTGCCCACTTTG
>DATMMM010000359.1:0-14728 GCA_035569735.1 Allostellaceae bacterium
AGGCGGCCGAGCGGGGCGCCTCCTTGACCAAGCGGATGCTCGCCTTCGCCCGCCGGCAGGAATTGAACCCCGAGCCCGTCGACGTCACCGGCTTGGTCGAGGGCATGGCCGAGATGCTCCAGCGCTCGCTCGGTCCCACCATCGAGATCGGCATCGACTTCCAGAGCGGTCTGGTGCCGGTGCGCACCGACCGCAGCCAGCTCGAGCTGGCCGTGCTGAACCTCGTGCTGAACAGCCGGGACGCGATGGCCCAGGGCGGCCGGCTGACGCTCGGCGTCCATCGCGAGAAGGTCGAGTTCAGCACGCAAGACCTCGGCGCCGGCGACTACATTTGCATCAAGGTGAGCGACACCGGCTCCGGCATGGACGAGGCCACCGTCCGGCGCGCCACCGAGCCGTTTTTCACGACCAAGGGCGTCGGCAAGGGCACCGGGCTCGGTCTCTCGATCGTCTACGGCTTGGCACGGCAATCGGGCGGAGGGCTTCGGATCTCGAGCCAACTCGGCGCGGGCACGACGGTCGAGCTCTGGCTTCCGGTGGCGACCAGCCTGGAAACCGGTCAGACCGACTCCCGGGCTCAGCGACTCGCGGCCCCGGAGCGCCGGGTGCGCATCCTCCTGGTCGACGACGACGCGCTCGTCTCCGCGAGCACCGAGGCGGTGCTGAAGGACCTCGGCCATGATGTGGTCGCCGCATCCTCCGGTGCCTTGGCGCTCGAGGTCATTCGCGCGACCAACGCGCTTGATCTGGTGGTCACGGATTACCTGATGCCGGGCATGAACGGGGCCGAGCTTGGCGATCAGATCCGGCACATTCGACCCAATCTGCCGGTCCTGATCGTGACCGGCTACGCCGACACCCTGGGCCACGACAACCGGGCATTCCCGTTCCTGGCCAAGCCCTATACGCGCCACGATCTGGCGAGCTGGATCGCCAAGCTGGTGCCGGTAAAGATGCCCGCCAAGGTGATCCCCCTCGGCACCGCCCGCCGCGGATAGTCCGTACATCAGAGCTTCCGATCGCACATCCCGAGTGGATGGATTCGTGCGTCCTTCGACTCACGCGCCTCTAATCCCGAGCGCCGCTCTGCGCCGCCGAGCGGCGCGCGTGGCTCAGGATGAGGGGGAACTGGTTGATGACGTTAAGAAAACCGCCTCATCCTGAGCCGCCGCGCTTGGGCGGCGAGTCGAAGGACGCAGTGATCAGATCCCGCCGGGACCCGCTCTAGAAATGAGAAGCGCGCTCCGGTTGTTCAGGCCGCCTCCACGCCGTGAGCGTAAGTTGGCTCATGGGGATGGAAGTGCCGCGCGAAACATGAATTTTGTAAAAACGAACCCATCGCGAGGCATATGCTATTGATGTACTTGGATCCTGAATCCGATGGCTTTCGAGAAAAACCGTCGAAAACGGCCCCAAAACTGCGGAATCGCTCCCTATTCCGCGGAAAAACCCTAGCGTTGCGCGCTCCAGGTATCCGGTGGGTTCGGCGACAGCAGGCGATCGATCAGATGGCGGGCGGCGACGCTGTCCCAAGAGGCGGCACCCAGGAGCCGCCCGACCTCGCGTCCCCGCCGGTCGATCAGCACGGTGGTCGGCAGCGCGTCGCTCTCGAAGGCACGCAGAGCCTTGGTCTCGGGATCGAGATAGATCGGCAGCTTGCTGAGGCCGAGCTTGCGGATGAAAGGCGCCACCACGCTCTCGCCCTTGCGGTCCTCGGAAACCGCCATGATCACCAAAGGCGTGCCCGCGCGCTCGGCCGCGAGCGCTTCGAGCGCGGGCATCTCGGCAACGCAGGGCCCGCACCAGGTCGCCCAGAAATTGATCAGCACCGGGCGCCCGCTGAAATCGGCGAGATGCACCGTCTCGCCCGAGCGCGTCTGCAGAGTGACCTCGGGTGCTGGCCGGGGCGGATTGGTCGGGCTAAACTGCGGCAGCCCCAGATCGGCCGCGCCGTTCGCCGTCACGTCGGCAGCGCCCGGCAGACAGAGACCCAGCATCAGAATGAACGCGCGTCCGAGCCGCATGCACATGATCTCCCCGCCCACCCAGGCCGGCGCGCGGCCGGCGGGCCACCAGCCGAGCTTGCGCCTTGCAGAACATGGCGCCAGCGCCGCGGCCCGTCCAGTGCGCGAGCGCGCCACGATGCCACGCCGCCTGGCGCTCCTGGGCGCCTTGGCGGCGCTTCTGGCGCCGCTTGCGGCCTGCGGCAGGAAGGCCCAGCCGGAACCCCCGGAGGGCACGCCCAAGGACGCGTTCCCGAAACGCTATCCGCCGCCGGGCACATGAACGACGCCTCCGAGCCGGGCTTGGCCGCGCCCGGCCTCGCTTACCGCGCGGGCGAACTCCACATCGAAGACGTGCCGCTCGCGCGCATCGCGGCGGCGGTCGGCACGCCCGTCTATTGCTATTCGAGCGCGGCGATCGCCGGCGCCTACCGCCGCTTTGCCTCGGCGCTTGCCGGCGAGACCGCCGGCATCCACTACGCGGTCAAGGCCAATTCGAACCAGGCCGTCATCCGTCTGCTCGGCAAGCTCGGCGCGGGCGCCGATGTGGTCTCGCAAGGCGAGCTCAGGCGCGCGCTCGCTGCCGGCATTCCCGCCGGGCATATCGTTTTTTCCGGGATCGGCAAAACGCGCGAAGAGCTCGCCTTCGCGCTTGCGCAGGGGATCTCCCAGATCAACGTGGAATCGGTCCCGGAGCTGGAGCTGCTGAGCGCCGTCGCCCAGGAGCTCGGCGCGAGCGCCCCGATCGCGCTGCGCGTCAACCCGGACGTCGACGCGCGGACCCACGCCAAGATCTCCACCGGCAAGAAAGAGAACAAATTCGGCATCGATCTCGCGCATGCGGCCGAAGCCTATCGCCGCGCCGCGGCGCTGCCGGGGCTCAGGCCGGTGGGGCTTGCCGTCCACATCGGCTCGCAGCTCACGGAGCTGGCGCCCTTCGAGGCGGCCTTCCGGTGCCTCATCGACCTCGCGCTGGAGTTGCGGCGGAGCGGCCTCCCCGTCGAGCGGCTCGATCTCGGCGGCGGGCTCGGCGTGCGCTACCGCGCGGAGTCGCCGCCGCCCGTCGAGGACTACGCGGCGCTCGTGCGCCGTCTGACGCACAACCTCGGGTTCCGGCTGTCCTTCGAGCCGGGCCGGGCGCTGGTCGCCAACGCGGGCGTCCTGCTGAGCCGTGTGATTTACGTGAAGCCCGGTCTGACGCGCCGGTTCGTCATCCAGGACGCCGCCATGAACGACCTGATCCGGCCCGCGCTCTATGAGGCCTGGCACGAGATCGTGACCGTGCGCGAGCCCGATCCCGCCGCGTCTCGCGAGCCCGCCGACGTCGTTGGTCCCGTTTGCGAATCGAGCGACATGTTTGCCCTGGGCCGCCCGTTGCCGCCGGTTATGCCCGGGGACCTGCTCTCAATTTTGTCAGCGGGCGCCTATGGCGCCGTCATGAGTTCCAGTTACAATACTCGGCTGCTGGTGCCGGAAGTCCTTGTGACAGGCGAGGAATTCGCCGTGATCCGGCCGCGGCCGAGCTATGAGGACGTGCTGGGCCAGGATCGGATACCACCCTGGCTCGCCTGACCGCGCCCGAGCCCCTTGGGGCTTGGCACGCGGTTAGCATGTCGCGTTGAGCGCTCACCCCTTGCGAAAGGGCTCGTCCATGCCCGAGATCCTACCCGCCACGCCTGCCCCTTCACCCTCCGGAAGAACCCTCGCTGCGCGTGTCGGCATGGCGCGGGCCGCGGTGTTCTGGGAGCGCTCTTGGCCCGAGTTCGCGGCGGCCTTGGGCGTGCTTGGGGTGTTCGTGGCGGCGGCGCTTTTGGAGCTGCCGGCGATGGTGCCGGGTTGGGTGCACGCAGGCGTGCTCGCGGTGCTCGCGGCGCTGTTCGCTCTCTCGATCTGGCGCGGCATCCGCGCGCTGCGCATTCCCGCGGAATCCGAGGGCCGTCGGCGCATTGAGGCCGCGAGCGGCCTCGAGCATCGCCCGCTCGCCACGCTCGCCGATCGGCTCGCCGGCGGCGCTGGCGATCCGGTCGCGATGGCGCTCTGGCAGGCGCACCGCGAGCGCACGGCGCGCCGCGTGCGCGGGTTGCGGATCGGCTTGCCGCTCGCGGGCTTCCTCGGCCGCGATCCCTATGGCTTGCGCGTCGTCCTGACGATCGCCTTGCTGATCGGCTTCCTGGGCGCCGGAGCCGACAGCGGCGACCGGGTGCTGCGGGCCTTGGCGCCCGAGCTCAGCTTCACGCCCGGAGCCGGAACGCCCGTCACGCTCGATATCTGGGTGACGCCGCCCGAGTACACCGGCGAGCCGCCGCTCTTCCTGCAGCGCGATGCCGCCAAGGACCCGATCGCGGTGCCGACCGGCAGCACGGTGCTGGCCCAGGTGTCCGGCGGCCGGGAGCTGCCGCAGCTCGAGGTCGCCGGCAAATCGACCGACTTCGCCCGCATCGACGCCAAGAACTTCAAGGGCAGCGCGACGCTCACCGCCGGCAATCATCTGGCGGTGACGCAAGCCGGCCGCACGCTCGGATCCTGGTCCATCAAGATCGTGCCCGATCTGCCGCCGACCATCACCTTTGCGGGCACGCCGCAAAAGCAGGCGCACGATCAGCTGAAGGTCGAGTTCCGCGCCACCGACGACTATGGCGTCGAGAGCGCCAAGGCGGTGCTGAAGCGCGTCGACGGTCCCCCCGAGGATCTCATGCAGCTCGAGCTGCCGCTGCCGGGGCTGCACCTGAAAGAGGCCCACAATTCGGCTTTCTACGATCTGACGCCGCATCCCTGGGCGGGCCTGCCGGTCGAGATCCACCTGGAGGCGGCCGATGCGCTGAACCAAATCGGCAAGAGCGAGACGGTCACCATCACCTTGCCCGAGCGCGTTTTCCACCATCCCTTCGCGAAGGCGCTCATCGAGCAGCGCCGCGAGCTCACGGTGCATCCCAAGGACCGGGACGTGGTCGCCGAGACGCTCTCCGATCTCTCGGCGCGGCCGGCCTTCTATGACGACGACAAGGTGGTCTTCCTGGGGCTGCGCATCGCCACGACACGCCTCCAGCGGGGCGATCCCAAGACCGCGATCCCGTCGGTCCAGCAACTGCTTTGGGACTTGGCGCTCCGTCTCGAGGACGGCCACGCCACCACGGCGCAGCGCGACCTGCGCGACGTCATGCAGGCGCTGCAGGACGCGATCAACCACAACGCGCCCGACGCCGAGATCGAGCGGCTGACCCGCGAGCTCAAGGACGCGATCGATCGTTATCTGAAAGCGCTCGCCGAGAACATGCAGCGGCAGAATCCCGAGGACATGCCGCCGATCGACCCCAATCGCATCATGTCCGAGCGCGATCTCCAGCGCATGCTCGATCGCGCCAAGGACCTCGCGCGCATGGGCGCCAAGGATGCCGCGCGCGATCTGCTCTCGCAGCTGCAGAACATGCTGGAGAACTTGCGCATGGCGCAGCCGCGGCAGATGCAGGGCAACGGCAATCAGGCGATGCGCGACCTGCAGCAGTTGCAGCAGCGCCAGCAGCAGCTGCTCGACCGCACCTTCCGCCAGTCGCGCCAGGGCCAGCAGGGCCAGCAAGGTCAACAGGGCCAGCGCGGGCAGCAGGGTCAGCGCGGGCAGCAGGGCCAGGGCGATGCCGGCGAGCAGGACGCGCTCCGGCGCATGCTGGGCGACGTCATGCGCCAGCTCGGCGAGCAAGGCGACGTGCCGCAAGCCCTGGGCCGCGCGGACCGCTCCATGCGCGATTCCTCCGAGGCGCTCGGCCGCGGCTCGCCCGGCGACGCCGTCGGCCCGCAGACCGACGCGCTGGACGCGCTCCAGCAGGCGACCAAGGAGATGATGGATCAGATGACCGGCGCCTTCGGCGGCCCCGGCAATTTCGGCGATCTGCCCGACGGCTCGCGGCCCAACGCGGACCGCGACCCGCTGGGCCGGCCGACCGGCGACAGCGCCGAGGGCACCTACACCGATGGCCGGCTGCGCATGGGCCAGAGCAAGGACGACAGCTTCGGTATCGAGCGCGCGAAGGAGATCCTCGACGAGCTCCGGCGCCGCGCCGGAGACACCGCGCGCCCTCCCGAGGAGCGCGACTACATCGACCGCCTGCTGCGCCGGTTCTGAATCGAAGCGCCCCTCACCCCAACCCTCTTCCCAAGGGGGAGAGGGAGAAGACCGAGTTTACTCCCTCTCCCCCCGGGGAGAGGTTGGGGTGAGGGGGCGGCTCTATCTAGCTAGGGCGCGACCTCCGCCGCCACCGCGGCACAGATTTCGTCGAGGGTAAACGGCTTCTCGACCACGCGGTGGATCAGCGCCTCGAGGTTGTGCGCGCGGCGACGCTCGCTCGCGTAACCGCTCATCAACAGGATCTTCATCTCCGGATAATCTTTGCTGGCCTTGAGCGCGAGCGCGATGCCGTCGAGGCCGGGCATGACGATATCGGTGAGCAGGAGATCGAAGGTCTCGTCCCTGAGCGCGGCGAGCGCGGCGAGGCCGTCGCCCACGATCACCGTCTGATGCCCGCAATGCCGAAGCGCCCGATCCACGAACGCCTGTACCGAGGTCTCGTCCTCTGCGATCAGTATCTTGCCCATCGCGATCGCTCGGTTACCCCGCTATTCCGGCTCGTTCTATCCGCCGTCTCCCGTGAAGGTGACCGACATCCCGGTGGCGGCCTCGTTCGGTCGGGCGATGCTGGTGGTGAAGGGGACGCTGGCGCCCGGAAGCAGGCGCTCCGTGCTGACGTCGAAGCTCCAGGACTGCACCACCCGCTTCCCGGCGTCCGTGAGCTCGACCTTGAGCTTCGGCACTTGCTGCGCCTCCGGCGAGATGTTCGCGACCTCGCCCTCGATGACCAGGCGCGGCACGCCGTTCTCCTCGTCGCGGCGAGCCTGCGCCGTGACCTTCAGCACGTCTGCGAGCTGCGGCGCGGCCAGTCCGAAGAGGCTGTAGAGCCGGGCCGAGGGCGGCCACGCCCGAATCACGGCATCGCGCTCCCAGAGGGCGCCGCCCGCGCCCAAGCCGATCGCGACCAGCAGCACGACCCAGCCGACCGCGAGCCACGGCCGGTGGCGCCGCCGGGCGAGCGCCGGCAGCTGGATGCGCCGCGCGCCGGCGTCCTCCTCGAGCGCAGGCCGCTCGAATTGCGGCTCGACTCGCTCGACGGCGGGCGGCGGCTCGGCTGGCGGCGGCGCGACGGTCTCGAGCTCGGCCAGAGCCTCAGGCGGGGGCTTGTGATGCCAGATATGAGAGCACTGGGCACAGCGTACCCGCCGGCCATCCGCGCCGAGCGCGCGCGGATCGACCAGGTAGCGGGTGCGGCATTGCGGGCAAACGACGATCATGCGCGCAAGGGCATCCTTGGAAATCTCCTGAGAGCGCTTATAGGGCCGGCCTCCCCGCAAGGCAATGATACCGAGCCTCTCCAGGACGCAGAAACGAAAACGTCGCCGAGTCGCGGCTGGCCCACCGCTTTACGACGCGCGTCCGCTCATGCAAAGTTCGCGGCCCCCGGTGCCGCGCCGCCGGGCGGGCGAGGGGCGCTACTTTGGTTCGATTCGAGAATGTCGGCATGCGGTACGGCGCGGGGCCGGAAATCCTGCGCGATATCACGCTCCGCCTGGAGCCAGGCTCGTTCCATTTTCTCACCGGCAGCAGCGGCGCGGGCAAGTCGAGCCTGCTGAAGCTCATGTATCTGGCCGAGCGGCCCTCGCGCGGGTTGATCTCGCTGTTCGATCGCGATATCGCGACCACGCCGAGGCGGGAGATGCCGGCTCTGCGCCGCCGGATCGGCGTGGTATTCCAGGATTTCCGGCTGATCGACCATCTCTCGGCCTTCGATAACGCGGCGCTTCCGCTGCGCGTCGCCGGCCTGGACGAAAACCAGATCAAGGAGCACGTGACGGAGCTGTTGTCCTGGGTCGGCCTCGGCGATCTCCTGGCCGCGAAGCCGCCGACGCTCTCCGGCGGCCAGCAGCAGCGCGTGGCGATCGCGCGCGCGGTGATCCGCCGGCCGAACCTGCTGCTCGCCGACGAGCCCACGGGCAACGTCGACGAGGAGCTGGCCCTCAGGCTGATGCGGCTCTTCGAGGAGCTCAACAAGCTCGGCACGACGCTGTTGATCGCGACCCACAACCGGAGCCTGGTCGATAGCTTCGATCATCCACACCTGCATCTCGAGAACGGCGAGCTGCACACCGAGCGCGCGCGCAAGCGGAGCGTCCTCTGATGTTTCGCGCCCGCCTCGACTTGCCGCTGGATCGCGACGGCTCCGTACGCTTCCTGCCGTGGATCGTGGCGCTCATGGTTTATCTGGCGAGCCTCGCGCTCGCGAGCACGCTGGTGCTGCGCGACACCGTCGCGCGCTGGGACCGCGGGCTCACCGGCACGCTCACGGTGGAGCTGCCGGCGGCCTCCGTCGGCGGCCGCGACGACGGTGCCATCGAGCTCGCGCTCAAGGTGCTCCGGACCACGCCCGGGGTGGTGCGCGCCGATCCCCTCGACGCCCGGCGGACCGCCGCGCTGCTGGAGCCTTGGCTCGGCACCGACATCGATGCCGAGGACTTGCCGTTGCCGCGCCTGATCGATGTCGAGACGGAGCCGCGGGTTGGCGTCGACCAGGCGGCGCTCGGGCAGCGGCTCGCGGCCGCGGTGCCGGGCGCGCAAGTCGACGACCATCGGCGCTGGCTCGACCGTGTGCTCCGCGCCGCGCTTGCGATCGAGATCGTGGCCGGCATGGTCGTAGGGCTGGTGGGATTGGCGGCCGTCCTCGCGGTGATCTTCGCGACCCGCACCGGCCTTGCCGTACATCACGGCATCGTCGAGGTACTGCATCTGATCGGCGCCCGCGACGGCTATATCGCGCGGCAGTTCGAGTGGCACGCGCTCCGGCTCGGCATCAAAGGCGGTATCGCGGGCCTCGTGCTCGCGATCGCGACCCTGGTCGGCGTCGCGGCGGCAGCGGCGCAGGTGGGCGCGATCGGCGACGCCGTGCGGGTGCTGCCGGCGCTGAGCGCGCCGGCGATCGAGTGGGCGCTGCTTCTCCTGCTGCCGGTCGCAGCGGGGCTGGTCGCCATGCTGACCGCGCGCATCACCGTGCTGCGCGCGCTGAAGCGCCTGCCCTGATGAGCGCAGCACCGGCGAGCGCCGCCTTCGCGCGCAAGCGGCGGCCGCTCGCGCGCCTCGGCCTCGCTGCCGCAGCACTGTTCATCGCCTATTTGGGCGGGCTCGTCTGGTTCGCGCAGAGCATCGCGGACGTCGTCGAGGACACCCAGACGGCGACCGACGCCATCGTGGCGCTGACGGGCGGCAGCCAGCGCGTGCAGAGCGGGCTGCAGCTGCTGGTCGCCGGCAAGGCCAAGAAGCTGTTCGTCTCCGGCGTCTATCACGGCACGGACGTCGCCGCCTTGCTGCACGCCCAGCGTCAATCGCCCGACGCCGTGCAATGCTGCATCGTGCTGGGGCACAGCGCCGACAATACCTACGGCAACGCCTTGGAGACCGCGGCCTGGATGCGGCAAGAGGATTATCGCTCGCTGCGGCTGGTCACGGCGAGCTACCACATGCGGCGCGCGCTGCTGGAGTTCACCCGCGCCATGCCGGATGTGCGGATCGTCCCGAATCCGGTATTTCCGGACAGCGTGCGGCAGGAGCGCTGGTGGGCCTGGCCCGGTACGCTCGACCTGATCATCGGCGAGTACGACAAGTACCTTTGGGCGCTGATCCGCCCCTGGTTCGGCAGCAGCAAGCCCGACGCCGAGCAACCGGGGTGACCGTGCTGCGCTCCGTGTTGTTCAACCTCGCCTTCTACGCGTGGACCGCGCTCTTGGGCATCGCGGCGCTGCCGATGGTGCTGGCGCCGCGGGCGGCGGTGATGGGCTTGGGCCGCTGGTGGTCCCGCACCGTGCTCGAGCTCGCCCGGCTGATCGCCGGCATCGACTACGAGCTCCGGGGCGCGGAGCACCTGCCGCATGCGCCCGCGATCATCGCCATGAAGCATCAATCCGCCTGGGACACGATCGCCGTGCCGGCGCTGTTTGGCGACGTTGCCATCGTGGTCAAGCGCGAGCTGCTCTGGATACCCTGCTACGGCTGGTACGCGCGCAAGGCCGGCATGATCCCGGTGGACCGCGGCGCCGGCGCGGCGGCGCTGCGCGGCATGCTCGGCCGCGCCCGCGCGGTGGTGGCCGAGGGCCGTCCGATCGTGATTTTCCCGGAGGGCACGCGCACGGCGGTGGGCGCCAAGCGAGCCTATCATCCCGGCGTCGCCGCGCTCTATACGCAGCTGGGTCTTCCCGTCGTGCCGATCGCCGTCAACTCCGGACTGTTCTGGCCGCGCCGCAGCTTCCTGAAGCGGCCCGGGCGCATCGTGGTCGAGGCATTGCCTCCGTTGCCGCCGGGCCTCGAACGGAGGACATTCATCGCCGAGCTGCAGTCCGGCATCGAGACCGCCACGGAGCGGCTGGTTGCCGAAGCTTCACCATCGAAGAGATCCCCATGACTGAACCTTTCCCGCTGGCTCCCTCGCTCTGGGCTGCAACCGCCACGCCCGCGCCGCCCGCGCCGCCGCTCGAGGAATCGACCTCGGCCGACGTCTGCATCGTCGGCGGCGGGTTCGCGGGGCTCTCGACCGCGCTGCATCTGGCCGAGCGCGGCATTCGCGCGCTGGTTCTGGAGGCGCGCGAGCCCGGCTGGGGCGCCTCCGGCCGCAATGGCGGGCAGGTGATCCCCGGGCTGAAATACGACCCGGACGAGATCGTCGCCATGTTCGGCGCCGAGCGCGGGCAGCGCCTGATCGAGTTCGCGGGCGGCACCGCCGACATCGTCTTCCAGCTCATCGAGAAGCACCGCATGGACGTGCCGCGCACGCGCAACGGCTGGATCCAGGGCGCGCACACGGCGGCCGCGGTCGAGCTGGTGCGGTCGCGGGCCGAGCAATGGTCGCGCCTGGGCGCCCCCGTGCAATTCCTCGATAAGCCCGCCGCAGACAGGCTGCTCGGCACGGACAAATACCTGGGCGGCTGGCTCGATCGCCGCGGCGGCGCCATCCAGCCGCTGAGTTACGCGCGCGGGCTCGCCAAGGCCGCGCTCGACGCCGGCGCGCGCATTCATGGCGAGACGCCCGCCACGCGGCTGGTGCGCGCCGGCGCTCGCTGGAGCGTGCAGACCGGGCGCGGCGCCACGGTCACCGCCGATCGCGTGGTGATCTGCACCAACGGCTATACCGGCGAGCTCTGGCCGAAGCTCCGGCAGACGGCGATCGCGGTCAACTCCTATCAGGTCGCCACCGAGCCGCTCGGCGACAACCTCCAGCGCTCGGTCCTGCCCGAGGGCCAGGTCTTGTCGGACACGCGCCAACTCCTGCTGTATTTCCGCCGCGATCACCAGGGCCGTCTGATCATGGGCGGGCGCGGGCCTTTCCGCGAGCCCAAGGGCGAGGGCGACTGGGCGCATCTCGTACGCGTCATCCAAAAAATGTTTCCGCAGCTCGCGGGCGTGCCGATCGCCTTCCGCTGGTGCGGGCGCATCGCGGTGACGCGGGACCATCTGCCGCACCTGCACGAGCCCGCGCCGGGCTTGCTGATCGACATGGGCTGCCAGGGCCGTGGCATCGGGCTGCAAACCGCCGTGGGCAAGGCGATGGCGGAGTACATCGCGACCTCCAACGCCGCGGCGCTGCCGCTGCCGTTCACGCCCATCGAGCCGATCCCCTTCCATGCGCTGCAGCGCCTCTACGTCGGCGCGCTCGTCGCCTGGTACCGGCTCACCGACGGCGGCCTGCGAAAGTGACCCCGCGGGCAAGAAATTTCACCACAGAGGCAATGAGACGGTGAGGAGACGTATTGGGCGCTTCGCGCCCGAAAAGCTACCTTCTCACTGCCTCACCGTCTCTGTGGTGGACCTAACGCGGGTTTGGATAGATCGGCATTTCCACGATGATCGACGTGCGGATGTGGGGATAGCTCGCGGGGATCGGTGGGAACGGCGCCGAGCTCCGGATCATGTTGCCGGCGGCCTCGTCCGCAACGCTCGACCCCGAGGGTTCCAGCAGCGTGATCTGCACCAGCGCGCCGCTGGGATCGACCAGGATGCTGTAGACCGCGAGCCGCTCCGCGCCGCCGAAGAAGGCGGAGGCCGGCGGGTAGATGCGGTGCTTCTCCACGAGGTCGCGCATCCGGTTGAGATAGGCGTCGCCCGCGGTGTCGCGCTCGCCCGTGCCGCCGTGCTGCGAGGGCAATCGGATGGTGTGGAACAACTCGCCCGGCGGCGCCTCCTTGCGCGGCTCAGGCACGAGCGCAGCCTCATGATCGGTGGGCCTGGCGGGTGCGACGCTCGCGGGCTCCCTGTTGCCGGCGCGCGCCAGCGCGGGCTTCTTCTGCTGCGGCGCGGGCTCAGGCGGCGGCGACTTCGGCTGCGGAAGCGCGGGCTGAGGCGTCTCCTCGGCCTTCGCCTCGGTCTTGTCGTCCGAGCCGGACGCGCGCGGCGTGATCGGAGCCTGCGGCTCGGGCTGCGGCGTGGGCTCGGGTTGGACCTGCGGTTTGGGCGGCGGGGGTGGCGGCGGCGGCGGCTTGGGTGGCTCGTACACCAGCGTCACTGGGATCGCCTCGGGCACGTTGGCCTGCGTGAGTGCAAGGCTGAGCAGCGCCGCCCAATCGACGATACAGAGGATGGCGATCGCGATATGCAGAAGCAGCGCCGCGGCAAACGCCCAATAAGAGACGCGCCGCTCCCGCGCGCTCAGCATAGGTGCCTGGAGCCTGGGCCCGGCCAGCTCGAGGATCGCCGTCACCGCCCCCTCATCTCCAACATCCGCGTAGCCATGACTGAAGGCCAGACCGGGTTATGCCCGACGGCGCTCGAACCAGACATGGGCGTCATTATGGAGAATTGTAGCGGCTCGTGAACCAAACCGATGCCCTGCCCGAGCCCCTGGGGATAACCTCGTCGGCCCATCCTGGGAATCGCGGGGATAGTGTAGAAACCCCAGTCAGGCGCACGCTTGGCCGCTTGCGCCGCCATCGCTACCTGGGGAGAACTGACGACTTTGGAGCGAATCGACAGGGAACGGCCGATGTTCGAGGGATTCACCCGCACCGAGATGGCCACCGGCTGTGCCCGCATTCATCTCCGCCATGGCGGCGAGGGTCCGCCCTTGCTCCTGCTCCACGGCAATCCGCTGACGCATGTCTCCTGGCACAAGCTCGCGGGTCCGCTCGCGCGCCGCTTCCATGTGGTCGCCGCCGATCTCAGAGGCTACGGCGACAGCGTCGGCCCCGAGGAGGGCGGCGAGAACCACATACATTATTCCTTCCGCGCGATGGCGCAGGACCAGGTCGAGATCATGGAGCGCCTGGGCTATCGAACCTTCTTCGCGGCCGGCCACGACCGCGGCGCGCGCACCGTGCACCGGATGTGCCTCGATCATCCGACCCGGGTCGAGCGCGCGGCGGTGATCGACATTCTGCCCAGCCACTACATCTGGAACCACACCTCGAAGGACTGGGCGCTCAAATCGTGGCATTGGGCCTTCATGGCACAGCCCTACGATCTCCCGGAGCGCATGATGGCCGGAGTGCCCGCGCAGTGGTTCATGGAGCGCAAGCTCTCCAAGCCGGGTATCGGCCTGGGCTTCTTCGATCCCGAGGCCTTCGCCGAATACGTCCGCTGCTTCACCTGGAAGACCATCCGCGGCTCTTGCGAGGATTACCGCGCCTGCGTCACCTGCGATCTCGAGATGGACGAGGCCGACTGGCGGGCCGGCAACAAGGTGCGCGCGCCGCTCCTGGCGATCTGGGGCGCCAAGAGCCACACCGGCACCGTCCATGGAGACCTGCTCGGGATCTGGCGCGATTACGCTTCCGACGTCCGCGGCGGCGCCATCGACTGCGGCCACTACGTCCCCGAGGAGGCGCCCGAGCCGACGCTGAAGTGGCTCCTTGAGCATTTCACATCAGCTTGAAAAGCTTATCAGAATGACCATTTTGAACCGGGGTTGCTCCCGCTCCCTTCCTAGAACATAATGCGAACTTCCGCGCTCTGAGGAGTCTTTGCGATGCCCAGCGTTGCCGCCATCTCCCAGCAGATCTGGGACATGAAATACCGGCTGAAGTCACCGGATGGCGCGCCCGTGGACAAGACCATCGAGGACACTTGGCGGCGCGTCGCCACCGCCTTGGCAGCACCCGAGCGCGATCCCGCGCTCTGGGCCGAGCGGTTCTACGAGGCGCTCAGCGATTTTAAGTTCCTGCCGGCGGGCCGCGTGGTCGCGGGTGCCGGCACGGCGCGCACGGTGACGCTCTTCAATTGCTTCGTCATGGGTGCCATCCCCGACGACATGTCCGGGATCTTCACGCATCTGCGCGAGGCCGCGCTCACCATGCAGCAGGGCGGCGGCATCGGCTACGACTTCTCGACGCTCCGGCCCAAGGGCGCGCCGGTCAAGGGCGTTGGCGCCGACGCATCCGGCCCGCTCTCGTTCATGGACGTCTGGGACGCCATGTGCCGCACCATCATGAGCGCGGGCTACCGCCGCGGCGCGATGATGGCGACCTTGCGCTGCGACCATCCGGACATCGAGGTCTTCATCGAGGCGAAGCACGAGCCCGGCCGCTTGCGCATGTTCAATCTCTCGGTGCTGGTGACCGACGCCTTCATGCAGTCAGTGAAGGAGGACGGGCCCTGGGAGCTCAAGTTCGGCGGCACCACCTTCAAGGTGCTCCCGGCGCGCGAGCTC
>DATMMM010000360.1:0-13143 GCA_035569735.1 Allostellaceae bacterium
GAGGTGCGCCGCCAGTTCAGGGAGATTCCCGGCATCATGGCGGGGACAGCGAAGCCCGATTACGGCCGCGCCGTCGACATGCTGACCCGCGCCGCGATCCGCGAGATGATCGTCCCCTCGCTGCTGCCGGTGCTCGCGCCAGTGGTGCTCTACCTCGTGATATCCGCGATCGGTGGCCGGGGTGCGGGCTTCAGCGCGGTGGGCGCCATGCTGCTGGGCACCATCGTCACCGGCCTCTTCGTCGCGATCTCCATGACCTCGGGCGGCGGCGCCTGGGACAACGCGAAGAAATACATCGAGGAGGGCCACTACGGCGGCAAGGGCTCCGAGGCCCACAAGGCCGCGGTCACCGGCGATACCGTGGGCGATCCCTACAAGGATACGGCGGGACCGGCGGTCAACCCGATGATCAAGATCACCAACATCGTGGCGATCCTGCTGCTGGCGATCCTGGCCACGCTCGGCTGAGCGCGGCGCCGGCGCGTCACTTACCGGCGGCGCTGTTGGTGTTGAATTTGCCGAAGTTGCCGATGAGCTGCTCGAGGAGCGACAGCTCCTTGCCGGGCGCGGGCGTCGTGCGGGCGACGGGCTCGATATTGCGCGGCGATTTGCTCGAGCGCTTCTGCACGTCCTTGACGATGCCGTCCTTGTCGAAGATCACCGCGACCACTTCGGGGTCCCGTGCGTCCGGCTTGAAGAAGGCGAGTTCCTCGCTCTTCTGGCTGATATAGTACCAGGTGGTGTCGTCGAAGCTGGCAATGCTCGAGGGCGAGCCGAGGACACGCGTCACGCTCGCCTTGTCGGTGACGCCGGGCTTGATCTGTGAGAGCTGGTCCGCGGTCGGCAGATTGCCGCGCGCGCTGATCCTGGGACTGCAAGCGCCGAGCGGAATGATGATGATTGCGGCCAGCACCACGGTGAGGCGGCAAAGCAGGCGTGACATGGTTCCCCTCGGTCCCAACGGCATTCTTCGCGCGGCGCGCGGATTGTGGCTGGGACAGTGCACTCCCGCGCAAGCCTGTGTCAATCGCTCGGAGTGAGCCGAACCAATGGGTATCGCTGAGATATTCCGATTTCGACCTGGCGGAGAAACCCGCGCCGCCGCCGGCAGCCTATATCTGTCTATTGTAGACGCCGCGCGGCAGCCGCATTTCTTCGACTCGCTGGGCGTGCCGGACGATCTCGACGGCCGTTTCGAGACTCTCGCGCTCCACACCTTCCTGGTGCTGCGGAGACTGAAGTCGGATCCCTCCAGCGCGGCCGCCGGCCTCTCGCGCGCCCTGATCGAGGCCTTCATTGCGGACATGGACCGCTCGCTGCGCGAGATGGGCGCCTCCGATCTCGGCGTCGGCCGGCGGGTCAGGGAAATGGCCCAGGCGCTCTACGGCCGGATCAAGGCTTACGAGACGGCGCTCGATGAGGCCGGCGATGCCCCGCTCGAGGCGGCACTCAGACGCAACCTCTACGGCACGCTCGGCATGCAGCGCGCGGCCGATCTCGCCGCCGTCGCCCGATACATGCGCCGACAGAGCGCCGCGCTCGCGGCGCAGCCGCTCTCGGAGCTGCAGGCGGGCCGAGTGGAATTCGTGCCCATACAGGAGGCCACAGGCCAGGAGGCTCAGCCGTGAGCACTGTGTTGCCGGAGTTCTCGCGTCGGATCGAACTCGCCCGGCTGGGCGCTCACGAAGCCGCCTATCCGATCTCCGCCGACGTCGCGGAGCGCGAGGCGCTGGCTCGTCGCTTTGATCTGCTGTCCCTCGACCGGCTCGAAGCGGAGATCCACCTGCGGCGCGCCGGTGGCGGGATGGTTCGCTTGAGCGGGCGGCTCGGTGCCGACGTCGTCCAGGCTTGCGTGGTCTCGCTGGAGCCCATCGCGAGCGCCATCGAGCAGGATTTCACGATGCTCTATGGACCGGCGCAGCCCGGCAAATCCGTGATGGTCGATCTCGAGACCGAGGTCGCGGAGCCCTTTGAGGGCGACGCCATCGATATCGGCGAGGCGGTGGCGCAGCAGCTCGCGCTGGCGCTCGATCCTTATCCGCGTGCGCCCGGTGCGAGCCTGGAGGGGGGCGGGGACAGCGCGCAACCGGCGCGGAAGCGGCATGTCGGGGATTGACCGTGTAATAGGTTGCCAATCCGGGCGATATTGGCTAACAAGCAGCGCGCCTCTTGGCCCCTCTCCAGTCGTGAGTTCCTCCCATGGCCGTTCCGAAGAAAAAGACCTCCAAATCGCGCCGCAACATGCGCCGCTCGCATCATGCGCTCGAACCCGCGACCTATGTCGAGTGCTCGAATTGCGGCGAGATGAAGCGGCCGCATCACCTGTGTGCGGCTTGCGGGTATTACGACGGCCGCGAGGTGGTCGCGGTGGCGACGGAGAACGCCTAGAGGACTGACGCGGGAGCATCGACGCCCGTGGCCGACGGGATCGTCATCGCACTCGATGCCATGGGCGGCGATCACGCCCCCGAAATGGTGGTGCGCGGCGCGCACATCGCGCTGAAGCGATTTCCACACGTGCAATTCCTGCTGTTCGGCGCCGAGGACAAGATCCGGCCGCTGCTGGCCAAGTACAAGAAGCTCTCGCGCCGCGCGACCGTCCACCACACCGATGAAGCGGTGAGCGGAGAAGCGAAACCGTCGCAAGCGCTGAGGTCCGGACGCAGGTCGAGCATGCGGCTCGCGATCGATGCGGTGGCGGAGGGCAAGGCGCACTGTGTGGTCTCCGCCGGCAACACCGGCGCGCTGATGGCGATGTCGAAGGTCGTGCTCCGGACCGTGCCCGGCATCGACCGGCCGGCCATGGCCTCCTACTTTCCGACCCGGCGCGGCGAGAGCGTGATGCTCGACCTCGGCGCCAACGTCGAGTGCGACGCGGACAATCTGGTGCAGTTCGCGCTGCTCGGCGACGTCTTCGCGCGCACGGTGCTGGGGCTGGTCCAGCCGGTCGTGGGCTTGCTCAACGTGGGCTCCGAGGATCTCAAGGGGCATGAGGCCGTGCGTGAGGCCGCGGCGCGGCTCCGCGACACTTTCTCGCCGATCAGCTTCTACGGTTTCGTCGAAGGCGACGACATCGGCGCGGGCACGGTGGACGTGATCGTGACCGATGGCTTCACCGGCAACATCGCGCTCAAGACGGCGGAAGGCACGGTCAAGCTGGTGATCGAGTTCTTCCGCTCCGCCTTCCGGCATTCGCTGCTCGGCCGGATCGGCTATATCTTCGCCCGCGGCGCGCTCAATCGGCTGCGCGGCCGGCTCGATCCGCGCCGCTACAACGGCGCCGTCTTCCTGGGTCTGCAGGGGATCGCGGTGAAGAGCCATGGCGGCGCCGACGCGCTCAGCTTCGCCAACGCCATTGCGGTCGCGGTCGACATGAAAGCGAACGGCTTCCTCGACAAGATCCGCGAGGAGCTCGCACGCCTCCATGCCCATGGTGCGTTGCCCAAGGCCCAATCGGCCGCGGTCTGAGATGGAGCCTCGGTCCCGGATCGTCGGCTGCGGCGGATACCTTCCCGAGAAGATCGTCACCAACGCCGAGCTTGGCGAGCGACTCGCGACCTCCGACGAATGGATCGCGCAACGCACCGGGATCCGCCGACGCCACGTCGCGGCCGTCGGCGAGCTGACCTCCGATCTCGCCACCGCCGCCTCCCGCCGGGCGCTCAAATCGGCCGGAATGACCGGCCGGGATCTCGACCTCATCGTGCTGGCGACGGCGACGCCGGATCATACCTTTCCCGCGACCGCCACCAGGGTGCAGGCGCAGCTCGGCATGACCGGGGGCGCGGCCTTCGATGTGCAGGCGGTGTGCACCGGCTTCATCTACGCGCTCGCGACCGCGGATGCGCTCCTGCGCACGGGACAGGCGCGCACCGCCCTGGTGATCGGTGCCGAGACATTTTCGCGGATCCTGGATTGGCAGGATCGCGGGACCTGCGTGCTGTTCGGGGATGGCGCGGGCGCCGTCGTCCTGCAGGCGGTGCCCGCCGAAGGCAAGACCGCGAGCGGCATTCTCTCCTGCCATCTGCATTCCGACGGCAGCAACTACGACCTGCTCTACGTCGATGGGGGCCCCTCCACCACCGGAACCGCCGGCTACCTTCGAATGGAGGGGCGGGAGGTGTTCCGTCACGCGGTCCAGCGCTTGGCCGAAGTCGTGGACGAGGCGCTCGCGGCCAATGGGCTCAGGGAAAGCGATGTCGACTGGCTGGTCCCTCATCAGGCCAATCGCCGCATCATCGACAGCGTGGCGCGCAAGCTCGGCCTGAGCCCGGAGAAGGTCGTCGTCACCATCGACCGCCACGCAAACACCTCGGCCGCTTCAGTGCCCCTGGCATTGGCGGAAGCCGTGGCGGACGGGCGCATCCGGCGGGGCCAATTGGTCTTGCTGGAGGCGATGGGGGGCGGCCTCACCTGGGGCGCGAGTCTGGTCCGCTGGTAATCCCGCGGCGGTGCCCGGGCCGCCACATCAACACTTTTTTCCAACCATCTGTAATTGACGGATTTTCCCGCCCGAGTTAAAGTTTTATGTCAACGCACATGGGTGGGGAGCGCACATGGCCGGGCAAACCGTAACACGCGCACAGCTCAGCGAGGCCGTCTACCAGGAGGTGGGGCTCTCGCGCAACGAATCGGCCATGCTGGTGGAGACCGTGCTCAACGAGATCGCCCACGCGCTCTCGCGCGGTGAGATCGTCAAGATCTCGTCCTTCGGCAGCTTCACGGTGCGCAAGAAGGGCAAGCGCGTCGGACGCAATCCCAAAACCGGAATGGAGGTCCCGATCCAACCGCGGCGGGTGCTGGTATTCCGGGCGTCCCACGTCCTCAAGGACCAGGTCAATGCCGCGCTGAGCAGTGCCGGCGCCGCTCCAAAGCCTGCCGCCGAGTAGGCCCCCGTGCCGGAATTCTTCGATCCGTCGTCGGCCCGACGACAGGCGAAGTCCGCCGCCGCTTTCCGCACCATCAGCGAGGTCGCGAGCGAGCTCGCCGTGCCCCAGCATGTGCTGCGCTTCTGGGAATCGAAGTTCTCCCAGATCAGGCCGCTGAAGCGCGGCGGCGGTCGGCGGTACTACCGGCCGGAGGACGTGACCCTGCTCCGTCGCATCCGGCAGTGCCTCTATGAGGACGGTTATACGATCAAGGGCGTGCAGCGGTTGCTGCGGGAAGGCCAGCTCAAGCCGCCTGAGCAACCAGACTCGGCGCCGCCGCTCGAGGAGGAAAAGGAGACCTCGCCGGCGCTTGGCACGCTTCCGTTGCCCTTGGCGGCGAACGACCGGGCGGACGTCAAAAGCTTGCTCCGGGATATCCGCAAGGAGCTCGCCGATCTCCGGGAACTCCTGCGCAAGGGGCGGCAGTCCTGAAAACACGAGCGCGCGGCTTGAACAGCATGCGCGCGCTCCCCTATAGTCCACATCTTCCGGTCGGGCATTAGCGCAGCCTGGTAGCGCACCAGCATGGGGTGCTGGGGGTCGTCAGTTCGAATCTGACATGCCCGACCATTTCATCTCTGGTTTCAGCATATTAAAGCGCGTTCCGCATCCGGAACGCGAGGCGGCGCTCGGTGCGGTCAGCGGCGACGCAAAGCCGCGCGCCCGAGATCGGTCAGCTTGCAGACCAGCCAATCCGGTTTCGTCGGGTTAGCGAACCAAGGCTCCGCCCAGCCTTGGTCGATGCTGGATCGGATGGTGCGTGGGCTGACGCGCTGACCGCTCTCGTCGAACAAGGGCAGCTTGCCGCCAGGCTGGTTCAATCCTCGAGAAAGCCAAGCACGCTGGGCCAGTGAGACCCGCGGCTCACCTGTTGTCTCAACTGCGGTAGCGTTCTGATTGGAGGGCTTGGTGTCGATCAGGACGGCCGTAGACATCGCAAGCGGCTCCTCCATGAGAGGAATCCATCGTAATGGGCTTTTGTTGCTTCAACAAGCATTCGAGTCGTTTGCGACGTATCATACCCTGCGGAATTTCGGGGCCGCACAACGGAGCCTTGGCCGCGCTCGAGGCTTCGCGAGTTGCCGCGACGAGTCCAACATGGCAGCTTGAACGCCGAGAACTTAATGGACTTCTTTCGATGAGCCCACGCTCCGCAGCCCTGTCGCTCGCGTTTGCGAACGTGGGCCACTTGTTCACGCATATGCTGATGCTGCTCTACCCGACCGTCGTGCTGGCGCTCGAGGGGCGCTACGGCCTCAGTTACGGCGAGCTGCTGGCGCTCTCGATGCCGGGCTTCGTGCTTTACGGCGTCGCGGCATTGCCGGCGGGCTGGCTCGGCGACCGCTGGAGCGCCGAGTACATGATCGTGATCTACTTCCTCGGCAGCGGCGGCGCCGCGATCGCGACCGGGTTAGCGGACGGCCCCGTGGGTCTCGCCATCGGGCTCACGGCGATCGGCCTCTTCGGCTCGATCTATCATCCCGTGGGCGTGGCGTGGCTGGTGCGCAACGCCGAGAACCGTGGCCGGGTGCTCGGCTGGAACGGCATCTTCGGAAGCCTCGGCGTTGGCGTCGCGTCGTTCGTGGCGGGCGGCTTGACGGAGCTCTGGTCCTGGCGCGCCGCCTTCATCCTTCCGGGCGCGATTTGCATGGCGCTGGGCGTGGCGCTGCTCTTCCTTGTGCGCGGCCGTCACGTGGTCGCGCTCAAGACCGACCGCAAGCCCACGCCCGAGCCCGACCGCGCGGACGTCCGGCGGGTCTTCATCGTGCTTTCCATCACCATGCTGTGCGCAGGCATCATGTGGCAGATGCTGACCGTCTCCCTGCCGAAGCTGTTCGAGCTGCGCCTCGCCGGGCTCACCAGCGGTGGGACGTTCGGCACCGGCGGGCTGGTGAGCCTGGTGTTCCTGGTGAGCGCCGGCGTCACGATCGTGGGCGGATTGCTGGCCGACCGCTATCCGCTGAAGCAGGTCTATCTCTGGGCCTGGGTGGCGCAGATCCCGGTGCTGGTGGTGATCGTCCACGCCACCGAGCTGTCGCTCCTCAGTCTGATGATCCTGCTGTTCTCGCTGGAGGTGATGACCGGGCCCGCCGAGAACAGCCTGCTCGTGCGCTACACGCCCGGGCGCTGGCGCGCCACCGCCTTCGGCGCCAAGTTCGTGCTGGCGCAGGGCGTCTCGGCGCTGGGCGTGCCGCTGGTCGGCTACGTCTTCGACGTGACCGGCGATTTCCTCTGGATGTTCGGCATCCTGATCGCCCTCGGCCTCGCCGTCGTCGCCGCCGCGATCTACCTCCCGCGCGAGCCCGCCAAATACGTCACGCCCGCGGTGGTGCCGGCGGAATAACGGCTCATCGCTCGTACTCCACGTTCCCGCACACACCGATCGCCTGACCCGTCACGTGACGCGCGGCAGGCGAGCAGAGAAAGAGGGCCATGTCGGCGATCTCGACTTCCTCGATCATCGTGCGCAGGGAGACGAACTGGAGTCCTTGCGCGAGGTAGGCATCAGGCGTGATGCCGAGCGCCTCGGACTTGGCCTTGATGATGCGTCGGCTGCGCTCGTTGTTCATGAAGCCCGGCAGGATGGTGTTGACGCGGATGCCGTGCGGGCCGACCTCGCGCGCGAGCGTCTCGGTAAAACCCATGACCGCATGCTTCGAGACCGCGTAGGGAAGCCGCAGCGGCAGTCCGGTCTTGCCGCTGGTCGAGGAGATGTTGACGATCGAGCCGCCGCCGGCGCGTTTCATCACGGGGATCGCAAGCCGCGCACAATAGAACTGTCCGTTGATGTTGACGGCGAGCGTGCGATCCCAGTCGGCGGGCGTCACGTCCTCGGCCGCGGCGGTCGGGCCGGAAATGCCGGCGTTGTTAACCAGCACATCCAGGCCGCCGAGCGCCGGCAAGGCGGTGTCGAAGAGCCGGCCCACCGCCGCGGCATCGCCGACATCGGCCAGCATAGTGCCGATGTTGGGCTCGATGCCGCGCAGCTCCGCGAGCGCGGGCTCCGAGACGTCGCACACGAAGACGTGCGCGCCGTGCTCGTGGAAGCGGGTGGCGATGCGCCGGCCGATGCCCGCGCCGCCGGCGGTGACGATGACGCGCAACCCCTCGACCGACGTATCCATGGGAAATCCTATTTCGATGTTTTGGCGAGCGCCTGGTCGAGGTCGCCGATGATGTCGTCAACGGTCTCGAGACCGACCGAGAGCCGCACGACGTCGGGCCCGGCACCAGCGGCGATCTTCTGCTCCTCGGTCAGCTGGCGATGCGTGGTCGAGGCCGGGTGCAGGATCAGCGAGCGGGTGTCGCCGAGATTGGCAAGGTGCGAGATCAGCTCGACGCCTTCCACCAGCTTGATGCCGGCCTCGTAGCCGCCCTTCAGGCCGAAAGTGAAGAGCGAGCCCGCGCCGTTCGGCAGGTATTTTTTCGCGAGCGCGCGATAGGGGCTCGATTTGAGTCCGGCGTAGCTGACCCACGACACCGCGGGATGCTTCTCCAGGAATTCCGCCACGGCTTGCGCGTTCTTGACGTGCCGCTCCATGCGCAGCGGCAAGGTCTCGATCCCCATGATCGTGAGGAAGGCGTTCATCGGCGAGAGCGTCGGTCCGAGGTCGCGCAATCCCAACGCATGTCCCGCCACCGTATAGGCGAGGTCGCCGAACGTCTCCTGGAAGCGCAGCCCGTGATAGGCGGGCTCGGGCTCGGTCAGGCTTTTGAACTTGTCGTTCTGGCTCCAATCGAACTTGCCGGAATCGACGACCACGCCGCCCATGGCGTTGCCGTGGCCCGAGAGGAACTTGGTGGTCGAGTGGATCACGATGTCGGCGCCCCACTCGATCGGCCGGCAGAGGTAGGGCGAGGCCAGCGTGTTGTCGACCATCAGCAGCAACCCGGCGTCGTGGGCTATCTTCGCGATCGCCTCGAGATCGACCACCACGCCACCGGGGTTCGCGAGGTTCTCGATGAAGATCGCCCGGCATTTCGGCGTGATCGCGCGGCGGAAATTCTCCGGCTCTGTCGGGTCAACGAAGCGCACGTGCCAATCGAATTTCTTGAAGCTGCGGCCGAATTGCGTGATCGATCCGCCGTAGAGCTTGCTCGAGGCCAGGAACTCCGCGCCCGGCTCCATGAAGAGGAAGAAGGCGAGGAGCTGCGCCGCGTGGCCGGAGGCGCAGGCGATGGCGCCGCGCCCGCCCTCGAGGCTCGCCACCCGCTCCTCGAGTACCGAGACCGTAGGATTGGTCAGGCGCGAGTAGAGGTAGCCATAGGTCTGCAGGTTGAAGAGGGACGCGGCGTGGTCGACGTCGTCGAATACGTAAGCCGTGGTCTGATAGATGGGCGTGATGCGTGCGCCCGTGGTGGGATCGGGCGCGGCTCCCGCGTGGATCGCGAGGGTCTCGAAGCCCGGACGGTTCGGTCGATCAGCCACGGCGCACCCGTTTGCTGCTGATGATGCCGGTGTTGACGCCGCTCCAGGCGAGCTCGCCGTGGAGGCGCGAGTATTCGATCTTGGGGCAACGATTCATCACCACAGTGAGGCCCGCGGCCTCCGCGCGCGCCGCTGCGGCGTCGTTGCGCACGCCGAGCTGCATCCAGAACACCTTGGCGCCGACGGTGATCGCCTCGTCGACGAGCGGCCTCGCGGCTGCGGAATTCCGGAACACATCCACCATGTCGACCTTGTCGGGAATTTCCGCGAGCGTGCCATAGACTTTCTCGCCCAAGATCGTCTCGCCCTTGGCGCGCGGGTTCACGGGAATCACGCGGAAGCCCTTGTCCTGCAGGTACTTCATCGCGAAGTAGCTGGGCCGGTTCCAGTGCGGCGACGCGCCCACCATCGCGATCACACGGACGCCCGCGAGCACGCCCCGGAGGTAGGCGTCGGTGTAGCGGTCGTGGTCCATCAGATGTCCGTGCGCTCCTCGGCGATCGATTTGCGCGTTTCCATGTTGAAGCGCTTGTCGTAGATCGGCCGGCCGCCGGTGGTCGGTCCCGGATACTGCACGATCAGGATCTCGCCGCCGGTCTCGGTCGAGAACTCGTCCTCGAAATGCGGATCGGGGTGAAAGATCATCGCGCCTTGTGTCACGGTCTTGCCGCCGATCGTGAAAGTGCCGGAGAGCACGTACCAGAGCTGCGCGAAATCGTGGTTGTGGAGCGGATGGTGCGCGCCGGGCTCGAGCCGGAGGATCCCTGCATTGGGCTCGGTCGGCCGCTCCGGGCGCGGATGGAACAGCATCTTGCCGGTCTCGCCGGGCCACCGGATGGTCTCCCAGTCGATCTCGTCGCGATGCCGGATCTCGCAGGCCTGATGGCGTTGCTCGGCTTGGACGGCGCTCATGACGGCTTTCTCCGGTGAATGTGTCGTCAGCGGTCTTCCCAATTCGGCGGGCGCTTCTCGAGGAAGGCGTCGATGCCCTCCTCGGCGTCGCGCGCGAGCATGTTGCGCGTCATTACCTCGCTCGCATAGGCATAGGCGTCCGCCAGCGGCAGCTCCGCCTGCCGGTAGAAGGCCTCCTTGCCGATCGCGAGCGTGAGCGCCGATTTGCCGGCGATCTTCTGCGCGAGCGCCGCCACCTCCTGATCGAGCGTCTGGGCGGAGACGACGCGGTTGACAAGGCCGATCTCCCCGGCACGAGCGGCGGAGATGAAATCCCCGGTGAGCAGCATCTCCATGGCGACTTTGCGTCCAACCGCGCGGCTCAAGGGTACCATCGGGGTCGAGCAAAATAGCCCGATGTTGACGCCCGGCGTGGCGAAGCGCGCTTCCTCCGAGGCGACCACGAGGTCGCAGGAAGCCGCCAGCTGGCACCCCGCGGCCGTGGCGATGCCGCGCACGCTCGCGATCACCGGCTTCGGCAACCTGACCAGGCTCAGCATGAGCTTGCTCGATTGCTGGAAACGCTCGGCATAGTAATCGCGGGTCGGATTCGCGCGCATCTCGCGAAGATCGTGCCCCGCCGAAAATGCACTGCCGGCACCGCCAATCACGACCACCTTGATCGTGCGGTCCCCGGCAATGGCGTCGATCTCCGATTGCAGCGCCGTCATCAGCGCCGCCGAGAGCGCATTGCGCTGCGCCGGCCTGTTGAGGGTGAGCCAGGCGATGCCGGCCTCGTCGCGCCGGAGCAGCACGGGCGCGCCCGCTCGCTCAGTCGTGCCCCTTGCGGTCTCGGTTACGCTCATGGGCTCGCTTCCCCGTTGCACAATCTCGGGAACCGTGGCTAGCGTGGCCGCGCCGATCCCGGCTGTCAAATAGACGAGCTTCCCCGATGTCGCGCATCACTCTCGACGAATTCAAGGCGATCATGCACGAGAGCCTGCCCTTCGCGGTGATGATGGGGGCGGAGGTGGTGGAGCTTGCGGAAGGACGCGCCACGTTCCGGCTGCCCTATCGCGACGACTGGCTAAGGCCCGGCGGCACCATCAGCGGCCCAGTGCTGATGGGGCTCGCCGATCTCGCGATGTACGCGGTGGTGCTCTCCGCCTTGGGCCGCGTCGTGCTCGCGGTCACCACGAACCTCAACATCAACTTCCTGCGCAAGCCCGCGGCCATCGACGTGATCGCGAAGGCGCGCATGCTGAAATTGGGCAAGCGCCTTGCGGTCGGCGAGGTCGAGCTCTTCAGCGAGGGCGATCCCGACATGGTCGCGCACGTCACCGCGACCTACTCGATCCCTCCACGGTGAGCGCGGTATCAAAATACCTCAACTGGTAAGTTGCTGAGAAACCGTGATCTTATTGCATTGACGTGGGACGCTTTATGGGCATACTGCGCGGCCTTGACTGTCGAGATGCGGCCCCCATGAAAACCTTCAATCTGAAGCCGTCGGAGATCGAGAAGAAGTGGCTGCTGATCGACGCCAGCGGGCTGGTGCTTGGGCGGCTGGCCGCGATCGTCGCCGACCGGCTGCGCGGCAAGCACAAGCCGACCTACACCCCTCACATGGATTGCGGCGACCACGTCGTGGTGATCAACGCGGAGAAGGTGCAGCTCACCGGCAACAAGGCGAAGGACAGCGTGTTCCGCTGGTACACCGGCTATCCCGGCGGGCTCAAGGAGCGCAGCCAGGGCGCGATCCTCGGCGGCAAGCACCCCGAGCGCGTGATCATGAAGGCGGTCGAGCGCATGGTGCCGCGCGGGCCCATGGGGCGGCGCGTCATGGAGCATCTCAAGGTCTACGCCGGCGCGAGCCATCCCCATGAGGCGCAGCAGCCGCAAGCACTCGACGTCGGCGCCATGAACCGCAAGAACAAGAGGGCCTAAGCACGATGGCCGATCTCCAGTCTCTCGGCACTCTTCGGAACGCGCTCTCGGACGCGAAGCCAGGCGAGCCGCAGCCCACGCCCGAGGCGGCGAAGCCCAAGCTCGACGCAAAGGGCCGCGCCTATGCCACTGGCAAGCGAAAGAACGCGATCGCGCGCGTCTGGCTCAAGCCCGGCAGCGGCAAGATCACCATCAACGGCCGGGACAGCCCGATCTATTTCGCGCGGCCGGTGCTGCGCATGCTGATCAACCAGCCCTTCGGCGTGGTGAACCGTGCCGGTCAATACGACGTCGTCTGCTCCGTCACCGGCGGCGGACTCTCGGGCCAGGCGGGCGCGCTTCGGCATGGCATCAGCAAGGCGCTCACCTACTTTGAGCCGGCCTTGCGGCCGCTGCTGAAGCAGAGCGGCTTCTTGACGCGCGACAGCCGCGTGGTCGAGCGCAAGAAATACGGCCGCGCCAAGGCGCGACGCAGCTTCCAGTTCTCGAAGCGCTGACGCGCGACATTCTGCTCGCGGGGGCGCTTCGACCGAGGTCGAGGCGCCCTTTTTCTTTGACTGATGCCGAGGGGTTCGAGATGGCTCCCAGAGTTTTCATCGACGGCGAGGCCGGCACCACCGGCCTTCAGATCCACCGGAGGCTCACCGGGCGGCGGGATATCGAGCTCGTCTCGATCGATCCGGCCAAGCGCAGGGATGCCGGTGCCCGCCGCGACATGCTGAACGCCGCCGACCTCGTGATCCTGTGTCTGCCCGACGATGCCGCGCGCGAGGCCGTGCGGCTCATCGAGCGCAACTCGGTGCGGGTGATCGACGCCTCGACCGCGCACCGCACCGCGCCCGGCTGGGTCTATGGGTTTCCGGAGATGTCACCGGCACAGCGCGACGCCATCGCGACTTCGCGGCGGGTTGCGAACCCCGGCTGCTATCCGACCGGCTTCATCGCGCT
>DATMMM010000361.1:0-20575 GCA_035569735.1 Allostellaceae bacterium
AGCCGCCGCCGCAGGTGCGCCTGGGCGCCTTGGAGCTGCGCTTCGACATCAACCGCGCCTTCTGGAAGGGCTCCGCCATCGATCTGACGCTGACCGAGTTCCGCATGGTCTCCCAGCTCGCGCTCAAGCCGGGCGAGGACGCCTCCTACCGCGATCTCTACGATCTCGTGCACGGCAAGGACTTCCTGGCCGGCAGCGGCGCCGACGGCTACCGTGCCAACGTCCGCACCTTCATCAAGCGCATTCGCAAGAAGTTCAGGGATGTCGACCCCGGTTTTGACGAAATCCACAACTACGCCGGATTCGGATACCGCTGGACCGTCGCCTAGGGCGACGCCGGCGCTCCCCCGCCGGGCGGCGCGCGGCCGCCGGCGCTGGCGCTTTCACCGCTCGCTCTCGGCGAAGGCAGCGCTGCTGGTGGTGATATTCCTGGCGGTGCCTCTGATCGTCTACGATCAGTTCCGCGCCGCCGACGACGCAGCCGGTGCGCTCCTCATGCAGGAAGTGCGCGAGGAAGGCCGCGTCCTGGCGCAGGCGTTGCTGCCCGTCCTCGGCGCCACCGAGAAGCCGTCGATCCCCGACCTCGGCAGCCAACTGCAGCGCTTTGCGGGCGACCTCACGCGCGTCAAGGTCATCTACCGTCCGACCGACCAGGCGGCGTTCTATTACGTGGCGGCGTGGCCCACGGTCTCCACCGCGCAGCTCGACAAGGAGCGTGCAGAGCTGGAGCAGCAGGGCATCCTCGACAAGCTCTCCCAGACCTGCGAGGGCGAGCTGCCCTACGCCTTCCGGTACAGCACGCCGGGCGCCGAGGACGAGGTCGTGACATCGGTGACGCCGATCAAGGTGCCGTCCGGCTGCTGGGCGGTGGTTACCTCCTTCGCCGCCGGCAGCTATCTGGGCTCGCACCTCGGGCGGCCCTACTGGATGGCGCCGGAAGTGCGCATCGCCGCCATCATCTATCTCGTGATGGCCGTGGTGACGCTCACCACTTTCTGGGGCGTGCGCCGCGGCCTCAATCGCTTTGCCGAGCGCGCCCGCGCCATCCGCGAGCGCCGCCCGGGCGTCTCCTTCGCCGGCGAGAACGAGGTGCCCGAACTCGCGGACGTCGCGACCGAGTTCGACCGCATGGTAGCGGCGCTCGATGCATCCGCGCGCGAGATCCGGCGCACCGCCGAGGACAACGCACATGCCTTCAAGACGCCGATCGCGGTGATCCGGCAATCGCTCGAGCCCTTAAGCCGCGCCATCCCGCCCGACAACCCGCGCGGCCAGCGGGCGCTCGGGTTGATCGAGAACTCGCTCGATCGGTTGGATGGTCTCGTCTCCTCCGCCCGCCGGCTCGACGAGGCCGCGGCCGACCTCATCAACACGCCGCGTACCGCGGTCAATCTCTCGATGCTGCTCCATCGCCTGCTGCACGCCCACGCGGACGCCATCGCCGAGCGCCAGCTCGCGCTCGACGGGCATATTCCCTCGGGCGTGATCATCTACGCGAACGAGGAAATGGTGGAGACGGTGCTGGAGAACATCGTCGAGAACGCGCTCTCCTTCTCGCCGAGGGGCGGCAGTATCGAGGTGCGCCTCGACCGCCGCGGCGACCGCATGGCCGAGGTCAGCATCGCCGACACCGGGCCCGGCGTGGCGTCGGAAAATCTCGAGCGCATCTTCGATCGATATTTCTCGCGCCGGCCGGGCATGGAGGGCCAGGCCTCGCATTTCGGCATCGGCCTTTGGATCGCGCGCCGCAATATCGAGGCGCTCGGCGGCACGATCCGCGCGGAGAACCGCTCGCCCCACGGGCTGCTGATGCGCATCGAGTTGCCGGTGTTGCGCGCGACCCGACCGCCGGGTGAATGACACATCTTTGCCTCGCGTGATGCGCGATGGGCTGAGATAGGGTCTCTTCGCGCTCGCGGCATCCGCGGCTGCGAGACGCAAAAAAACCCTGTGCTCGCGGCGCTCTTGCCCGGCGTCGTGAACAATCCTCCCTTGACTGCGGCCGTCCCGACCGGCCGCATTCTTTTTTTCATCAATCGAAAGTGATCAGCGCCTCGGCGGCTTGCCGGTCGTAGCCCTCGCTCGCGCGCAGGAGCTGGGCCGTATAGGGCTCCCGAGTGCGGCGCGCGCGCAACGAAGCGACGTCGAGCTCTTCCACGAAGCGGCCGCGGTTCATCACGGCCACCCGCGCGCAGAGATGCGCCACCACTGCGAGATTATGGCTCACCAGAATGTAGGTGAGGCCGCGCTCGCGCCGGATGCGTTGCAGCAGGTTCAGGATCTCGGCCTGCACGGACACGTCGAGCGCCGAGGTGGGCTCGTCGAGGAGCAGAATGCTGGGCTCCAGGATCAGCACGCGCGCGATGGCAACACGCTGGCGCTGACCGCCCGAGAGCTGATGCGGATAGCGGAAGCGATGCTCGGGCCCGAGCCCGACCTCGCGCAGGGCCCGGGAGAGGCGCCGCTCGCGCTCGCCGATACCGTGAATGCGCAGCGGTTCCGCGAGCGCGCGATCCACGGTCTGCCGCGGGTGCAGAGAGGCGTAGGGATCCTGGAAGACCATCTGCAAGCGCCGGTGAAACTCGCGAGAGCGCGCGAGCCCCTGCGGCGCGCCCTCGATCGTCATGCGGCCCGACCAGCTCCGGTTGAGCCCCGAGAGCGCGCGCAGGACCGTGGACTTGCCCGAGCCGGATTCGCCGACGATGCCGAAGGCCTCGCCGGCGGCAACGTGGAAAGAAATCCGATCGACCGCGCGCGTCTCGCCGAAATCGACGCTGAGCGTCTCAACCTCGATCATGGCGCCTCGAGCCAGGCGGGATCGCGGCTCAGCACGGGCAAATCGCCCTCGGCGCCGCTGAGCTGCGGCAGGCAGGCCATGAGGCCCCGCGTGTAGGGGTGCCGCGCGCGGCCCAGCTCGCGCGCCTCGAGCGTCTCGACCACGCGGCCGCCATACATCACCAGCACGCGGTCGCAAAAGGAAGCAACCAGCGTGAGGTCATGGCTGATGAAGACCAGGCCCATGCCGCGCTCGCTCACGAGGTCGTCGAGGATCGCCAGCACCTGCATCTGCACGGTGACGTCGAGCGCCGAGGTGGGCTCGTCCGCCACCAGCAGGTCGGGACCGGGCGCCAGCATCATGGCAATCATGATGCGCTGGCCCATGCCGCCGGAGACCTCGTGGGGATAAAACGCATAGACGCGGCGGGGATCGCGGATGCGCACCGCCTCGAGCATGGCGAGCGCCTTCTCGCGCGCCTCGGCCCGGCTCGCCCTGGAATGCGCGAGATAGGCCTCGGCGATCTGATCGCCCACGGTCATCACCGGATTGAGCGAGAATTTCGGGTCCTGCATGACCATCGCGAGCCGCCGCCCGCGCAGCTCGCGCAACCGCGCGGAGCTCGCGGCTAGCAGGTCGACGCCATCGAAGGCCAGGCGCTCTGCCCGGAGCTCGGCGCCGGGCGGCAACAGCCGCAGGATCGAGCGCCCGGTGAGGGTCTTGCCCGAGCCGCTCTCGCCGACGATGCCGAGCTTCTCGCGGCCCATGGCGAAGCTGATCCCGCGCACGGCCTCGAGCCCGCCTCTTTCGCTGCTGAAGGAGACGCGGAGGTCGGCGACCTCGAGCAGCGGCGCGGTCATCGCTGCTTCGGGTCCAGCACGTCGCGCAGCCCATCGCCCAGCAGGTTGAAGCCGAGGCTCACCGTGCAGATCGCCAAGCCCGGGAAGGCCGCCACCCACCATTGATCGAGCACGAACTTGCGTCCGGCCGAGATCATCGCGCCCCATTCGGGCGAGGGCGGCTGAGCGCCCAGGCCGAGGAAGCCGAGGCCGGCGGCAGTCAGGATGATGCCAGCCATGTCGAGCGTGACGCGCACGATCATCGAGGCGAG
The DNA here is from genome assembly GCA_035569735.1 of Allostellaceae bacterium. GTDB lineage: Bacteria > Pseudomonadota > Alphaproteobacteria > ATCC43930 > CGMCC-115725 > DASZHJ01. The sequence goes on from DATMMM010000361.1 coordinate 3,888, forward strand.
GCAGAGCGGCATCACGTGCAGGAACACGATGCGCAACCATCCGGCGCCCAGGAGCCGCGCCGCATTGATGAAGTCGCTCTCGCGCAGCAGCAGGGTCTCCGCCCGCGCGATCCGCGCGTAAGGCGGCCAAGTCGTCAGCGAGATCGCGATCACCGCGTTCTCGATCCCCGGACCCAAGGCCGCGACGAAGGCGAGCGCCAGGATCAGGCGCGGAAAAGCCAGGAAGATATCGGTCACCCGCATCAGCACCGTGTCGACGAACCCGCCGAGATAGCCCGCGACGCAGCCGACCAGCAGGCCGATCGGCGCCACGATCACCACCACCAGACCCACGATCCCCAGCGTGATGCGGGCGCCATAGAGGACGCGCGTATAGATGTCGCGTCCGAGCTCGTCGGTGCCGAACCAGAAGGCGGTGCTCGGCGGGCGCAGCCGCAGAGTGAGATCCTGGGCCGAGGGATCGCCGTGCGCGAGCCAGGGCGCCAATAGCGCCAGCGCCACCAGCAGCACCACGATCCCGACGCCCAGCAGCGCCAAGGGATTGCGGGCAAAGATCCGGGCGGTGCCGTAGAGGCGCACAAGGCGCGCATGGAGCCGCGAGCTCGGCGCCTCCGCCATGAGCCAGGCGCGCCAGCCGCGGGGGGCGACGACCTCCGCAGTCATCGCGCCCTCGGATCGAGCGCGCGGTAGAGCAGATCGGAGAGCAGGTTGAGCCCCACGAACACCGTGCCCACCACGATGGTGCCGCCGAGCACGGCGTTCATGTCGACGTTCAGCAGCGAGTTCGTGATGTATTGGCCGATGCCCGGCCAGGCGAAGACGGTCTCCGTGAGGACGGAGCCCTCCAGCAGATTGGCGTAGGAGAGCGCCACCACCGTCACCAGCGGCACCATGACGTTGCCGAGCGCATGCCGCCAGATCACCCTCGCCTCGCTGAGGCCTTTGACGCGCGCGGTCACCACATATTCCTGCCCGAGCTGCTCGATCATCAAACTGCGGGTCATCCGGCTCACATAGGCGAGCGAGAAATATCCCAGGATCAAGGCCGGCAGGATGAGATGGGCGAAGGCGTTGCGGAACACGGTCCATTCGCCCGCGAGCGCACTGTCGAGCAGGATGACGCCGGTCCTGGTCTCGACCAGATCCTCATAGAAGACATCGAGCCGGCCAGGACCCGCGACCCAGCCAAGATGCACGTAGAGCAGCACCAACCCCATGAGCCCCAGCCAGAACACCGGCACCGAGTATCCGAGCAGGCCGAGGACGCGGATCACCTGGTCGACCCAGCGATTTTGCCGCACGGCCGCGAGCACGCCGATGGGGATGCCGAGCAGCACGCCGATCAGCGTCGCCAAGGTCGCGAGCTCGAACGTCGCGGGAAAGAAGCGCTTGATGTCAGCCAGAACGGGATTGGAGGTGAGCACGGACTTGCCGAGATCGCCGTGCAGCACCGCCGCGACGTAGCGGTAGAATTGGATATAGAGCGGCTGGTCGAGACCCAGCTCCGAGCGCACGCGCTCGTAGACCTCGGTCGGCGCGCGGTCGCCGACCGCGGCCAGCACCGGGTCGATCGGCACCACGCGGCCGATGAGGAACGTCACCAACAGGAGGCCGAAGAACGTCAGCGCCAGCGTGCCGACGAAGCGCGCCACCCCGCGCAGGCGTTTGAGCGCGAGCGGGGTCGCGCGCCTGGGAGCGGCTGGCGCCGCAGCGACCACCGTCAGTTCTTCTTGATGCCGGCGTACCAATTGTTGTCGAAGGCCGGACCGATGTTGAACCCGTCGACGCCCTTGCGGTGCGCCGCCACCTCGATCTGCTCGAACATGATCACGAATGGCGCCACCTTCTGATGCTCGCGCTGTAGGCCTTCATAGATGCTCGCGCGCTTCTCGGCGTCGGACTCCTCCACCGCCGCCTGGGTCCTCTTGCTCATCTCGGGAATGTCCCAGGAGTTGCGCCAGGCAAGCGTCTTGGTCGTCGAGGCATCCGAGTTGTCGAAGTTCGAGGCGAAGGTCTGCGCGTTCGTGTGCGGATCCTGATAATCCGGCCCCCACTCCAGCATCACGATCTCGTGGTTGCGCGCGCGGTATTTCGTGATCACCTGCTTGCTGTCACCCTGGATGAGATCGACCTTGATGCCGGCTTGCGCCCAGCTCGCTTGCAAAGCCTGCGCGATATCGATGAACGGGTACTGCCCCTGCACGTCCATTTTGATGGCGAAGCCGTCGGGCAAACCCGCTTTCGCCAGCAACTGTTTAGCCTTGGGCAGATCGAAACGGTAGGGTTTGTCGTCGATCGCGCCGAGGAAGCCGATCGGCAGGAACGACTGGTGGACGATCCGCACGCCCTTCAGGATGTTGTCGTCGATGCCGTCATAATCGACCAGATATTTGAGCGCTTCCACCACCTCCGGCTTCCTCAGATATTCGTTCTTCTGATTGAGGCCGAGGTAGGTGATGGCACCCTTGGGGCCTTGGTCGAAGGCGATGTCGGAGTTGTTGTGGATGGCCTCGAGCTCGTCCTTGCCGAGGTTACGGGCGTAGTCGACATCGCCTTTCTCCAGCAGCAGCCGCTGGGTCGCGACCTCCTTCACGTGGCGCACGAAGACATGCGGCGTCAGCGGCGCGCTGCCGTGATAGTTCGGGTTGGCATCGAGCACATAACTCTCGTTCGCCTTCCAGGACCTGATCACGTAGGGACCGGTGCCCGCGGAGTGGGTTTTCAGCCAGTCGTTGCCGAAGTCGCCGTTCTGCTCGTGCTGCTTCACCGTGGCACCGTCGACGATCGAGGAGACAATGGCCGTGAGGCAGTAGTAGAAGAAGCTCGGCGCGTATTTCTTGTCGGTCTCCAGCGTAACCGTCATGGCGTCCGGCGCCTTCACGCGATCGGCGACATTGTCCTTGGTGAAGCCGAACTGGGTCAGGATGAAGCCCGGCGTCTTGTTCATGATCACCGCGCGCTGGATCGAGTAGACGACGTCCGCGGAAGTCATGGTGTTGCCCGACGAGAATTTGATCCCGGGGCGGAGCTTGAAGGTATAGGTCTTGCCGTCGCTGCCCACAGCGTAGGTCTCCGCGAGGGCGCCATGCATCTTCGCCACGTCCTTCAAATCGTAGTAGACGAGGCGCTCGTAGACGTTGCCATCCACTTCGCCGCCGGAGAACTCGAAGGCTTCGCCGGGGTCGAGCGAGATGATGTCGTCGATCTGCTTCGCCATCACCACCGTGTCCTTGGGCGTGTCGGCGTACGCCGCGCCCACACCGGCGAGCACGATCGCCGCGCTCCCCAGCAGCATCGTCGAGAATTTCATGGACCCCGCTCCCGTCTTGGTCGCTTTGAGAGCGCGCAAGCCTCCACGCGCCCGAATGGGGGAGTGTGGGATCGGCCATAGGCTGCCGTCAATCGCCGGCGCGTCCGCTTGATCGGGTCCGGCCCGGTGGCTAGTCTGCGGTCCCGAGAGCTCTTGCTCCAACTCCGCAGAGATGGCCATGCAGGTACGAGACGGTTTCCTCGGCACGATCGGCAATACGCCGCTCATCAAGCTGCGCCGGGCCTCGGACGAGACCGGCTGCGCGATCCTGGGCAAGGCCGAGTTCCTCAATCCCGGCGGCTCAGTCAAGGACCGGGCGGCGTTGTTCATCGTGCGCGACGCCGAGGAGAGGGGCGCGCTCCAGCCGGGCGGCGTGATCGTCGAGGGCACTGCGGGGAATACCGGTATCGGCTTGGCGCTGGTCGCGAACGCGCGCGGCTACCGCAGCGTGATCGTCATGCCGGAGACCCAGAGCCAGGAGAAGAAGGACATGCTGCGCCTTTGCGGCGCCGACCTTCGCCTGGTGCCGGCGGTGCCCTATAGCAATCCCGGCAATTACGTCCGCTACTCCGAGAGGCTCGCGACCGAGATCGCGGCGAGCGAGCCCAAGGGCGCCATCTGGGCCAATCAGTTCGACAACGTCGCCAACCGGCACGCGCACATCGAGACCACGGGGCCGGAGATCTGGGATCAGACCGACGGCAAGGTGGACGCGTTCGTGTCCTCGGTCGGCACCGGCGGCACGCTTGCGGGCGTCGGCATGGCGCTCAAGGGTCGCAATCCCAAGACTCGGATCTATCTCGCGGACCCCATGGGCTCCGCAATCTACGGTCATTATGCCCGCGGGGAGCTCAAATCCGAGGGCAGCTCGATCACCGAGGGTATCGGCCAGGGCCGCATTACCAAGAACCTCGAGGGCGCCCCCATCGACGGCTGGTTCCAGGTGACGGACGAGGAGATGCTGCCGGTCCTGTTTCGCCTGGTTACCGAGGAGGGCCTGATCCTCGGGGGGTCCACCGGCATCAACATTCTGGGCGCGATCAAGGCCGCGAAGGAACTGGGCCCCGGCCATACCATCGTGACCATCCTGGCAGACTACGGCACGCGCTATCAGTCGAAGCTGTTCAATCCGGATTTTTTGCGCTCCAAGAACCTGCCGGTGCCGCTCTGGCTCGATATGCAAGCAAAGGAGAAGCGCTGATGGCCGAGCTGCTGTTCCGCGACGATGCCTACCTCAGGAGCTGCGAGGCGACCGTGGTCAGCGTCGACGAGCGCGGCATCCGCCTCGACCGCACCGTGTTCTATCCCACGGGAGGCGGCCAGCCTGGAGACACCGGCCAACTCAAGCGCGCGGACGGCAGCGCGGTCGCGATCACCGATGCGCGCAAGGGCGATGGCCTCGACGACGTGCTGCATATTCCGGCGCCCGGCAGCGCGCTGCCGGCGGCCGGCGAGAGGGTGACGGCGGAGATCGACTGGGAGCGGCGCTATCGCCTGATGCGCATGCACACCTGCCTGCACCTGCTCTGCGCGGTGGTGCCGGGCGCGGTCACCGGCGGCCAGATCTCCGACGGCAAGGCGCGGCTCGATTTCGACGTGCCCGGCGAGAGCCTCGACAAGGCCGCGATCACCGAGAAGCTCAACGCGCTCATTGCCGCCGACCATCCCGCGACGCCCCGCTGGATCACCGACGCCGAGCTCGCGGCGCAGCCGGATCTCGTGCGCACCATGTCCGTGAAGCCGCCTACGGGCTTCGGCAAGGTGCGGCTGCTCGACATCACCGGCGTCGATCTGCAGCCGTGCGGCGGCACCCACATCCGCCGAACCGGCGAGATCGGCCGCGTCGAGGTGACCAAGATCGAGAACAAGGGCCGGCAGAACCGGCGCGTCAACCTGGCCTTCGCAAGCTGAGCGGTTCCCATGGCCTATGCTCATCCGGAATCCCTGGTCTCGACCGATTGGCTTGCGGCGCACCTGTCGGACCCTTCGGTCCGGGTCGTCGACGGCTCCTTCAAGCTCCCGGGCGTTACGCCCACGGCGCGCGAGGACTATGACCAACGGCACATTCCCGGCGCGCCCTTCTTCGATATTGACGAGATCGCCGACCGGTCGAGCCCGCTGCCGCACATGCTGCCAGCGGCGGAGGAATTCGCCGCTCATATGGGCCGGCTCGGCATCGGCGATGGCACGCAGGTCGTGGTCTACGACGCGACCGGCTGGAGCTCGGCCTGGCGCGTCTGGTGGATGCTGCGGATCTTCGGTCACGACGACATCGCGATCTTGACCGGCGGCTTCGCGAAATGGGTAGCCGAAGGCCGGCCAGTGACGTCGGAGGTGCCGCGGCTCGCGTCGGCGAAGTTCACGCCGCGCTTCCGCCCCGAGTTGGTGCGGGACAAGGCGGCGGTGCGCCGCACGATCGGCGCGCACCGCGATCAGGTGGTCGACGCGCGCGCCCAAGGCCGGTTCGAGGGAACCGCGCCGGAGCCGCGCCCCGGCATTCGCAGCGGCCACATTCCCGACAGCCGCAACCTGCCCTACGACCAGCTGGCCGATCCCGCGACCAAGGTTCCCTTGCCGGCCGATGCCTTGGAGCAGCGATTTCGCGCCGCCGGGTTGCGGCCGGACCGGCCGATCGTCACCAGCTGCGGCTCCGGCGTTACCGCTTGCGCGCTCGCCTTCGGGCTGCACCTCATCGGCTGGCCCGATGCCGCGGTTTACGACGGATCCTGGGTCGATTGGGGCGCGGCGGGCGATACGCCGGTGGAGACCGGACCCGCGCCGTGACCACCGCCGCCCCAGCGAAACTGCCCGACACCGTCACCTATCTCGAGATGACCGCGAAGCCCGTGCGGCCACCGACGCCGGTGCCGGCGGCGAAGCTCGCGCTGATGCGGGCGGAGCGCTGCACCGTCTCGTTCTATCGCTATCTCTACGATGTCGTGGGCGAGCCTTGGCTCTGGTACGAGCGGCGGCTGTGGAGCGACGCATGGGTCGCCGAGCTCCTGGCGCGGCCGGACGTCGAAGTCTACGTGCTCTATGCCTGGGGCACGCCGGCGGGATATTTCGAGCTGGTGCGGGCGGCCGGAGGGGATACCGAGCTCGCCTATTTCGGCCTGGTGCCCGTTTTCATCGGCCGCGGCTTCGGCGCGTGGTTCCTGAATAGCGCCATCGACACCGCCTGGCTCGGCGCCACGCGACGGGTCTGGGTGCACACCTGCACCTTCGATCACCCGCGCGCGCTCGGGCTATACCAGCGCTGCGGCTTCAAAGTGTACGAGCGGCGCGCCGTCAGCTTCGACGACCCGCGCGCCACCGGCGTGCTCCCCCGCGACCTCAAGCACCCGCTCCTGCCGCCGCTGGAGTGACGCGCGGCGCCGCTCAGTGCGACAGGATCTGGCTCAGGAACAGCTTGGTGCGGTCGCTCTTGGGATTGGCGAAGAATTCCTTGGGCGGAGCGACCTCGACGATCTGGCCGCGGTCCATGAAGATCATGGTGTCGGCGACCGTCCGCGCGAAGCCCATTTCGTGCGTGACGCAGATCATGGTCATGCCTTCCTGGGCAAGCCCGACCATCACGTCCAGCACTTCCTTGATCATCTCGGGATCGAGTGCCGAGGTGGGCTCGTCAAACAGCATGACCTCCGGCTTCATGCAGAGCGAGCGCGCGATGGCGACGCGCTGCTGCTGTCCGCCGGAGAGCTGACCCGGGTATTTGTTCGCCTGCTCCGGGATCTTCACGCGCTCAAGCAGCTGCATGGCGAGCTCCTCGGCCTCCTTCTTCGGCATCTTGCGCACCCAGATCGGCGCCAGCGTGAGGTTCTGCAACACTGTGAGATGCGGGAACAGATTGAATTGCTGGAACACCATGCCGACCTCGCGGCGGATCGCCTCGACGTGCTTGACGTCGCCGGTGAGCTCGATGCCGTCCACGAAGATGTTGCCCTTCTGGTGCTCCTCCAAGCGGTTGATGCAGCGGATCATGGTGGATTTGCCGGAGCCCGAGGGACCGCAGACCACGACCCGCTCGCCCTTGCGCACCCCGATGTTGATGTCCTTGAGCACGTGGAAATCGCCGTACCACTTGTTGACGTTGCGCAGCTCGATCATCGGCCGGCCGGCGGCTTGCCGCTGCGCGCTTTCTTGGACTGCCATATTCTATCTCCTCCGGGCTCCCGGGCGCGTGCGGCTCAAGCTGCGCTCGAGGCGTTGACTGTAGCGCGACATGTAGAAGCAGGCCGCAAAAAACAGCAGGGCGACGAAGCTGTAGCCCTCCCAATAGGCGCTGCGCCATTCGGGCGCATTCATCGCGTTGTTCACGTCGCCCAGCACGTCGAAGATGCCGACGACGGTGATGAGCACCGTGTCCTTGAAGGCGCTGATGCTGGTGTTCACCAGCGACGGGATCGAGATCGACAGCGCCTGCGGCAGGATGATGAGCAAGGTCTTGCGCCAATAGCCCAGGCCCAAGGCATCGGCGGCCTCGTATTGGCCGCGTGGTATCACTTGCAGGCCGCCGCGGATCGCCTCGGCAAGGTAGGCGCCGAAGAACAGCGTGAACGCCACCTCGGCGCGCCAGAGCTTGGCGATGGTGACGCCGGTCGGCAGGAACAGCGGCACCATCACGGTCGCCATGAAGAGCACGGTGATGAGCGGCACGCCGCGGATCAGCTCGATATAGGCGATCGAGAGCCAGCGGATCGCGGGCATGCGCGAGCGCCGGCCGAGCGCCGCCAAGATCGCGATCGGAAAGGCGAAACCGCAACCGCCGACCGTGAGCAGCAGATTGAGCGGCACGCCGTTCCAGAGCTCGGTCTCGACATAGGGCATGCCGAGGAAGCCGCCGAACATCAGCGCGACCGCGATCACCACGCCCGCCGCCCACATCGCGAGCAATAATTTTCCGCCGAGCCGCGCGCGCGAGTTCGCGAGCATCATCGCGACGAAGATCACGATCACCAGCGTCGGCCGCCACCGCTGGTCCTCTGGGAAGCGGCCGAACAGCAGGAACTTGCCCCAGTCCGCGATGAAGGCCCAGCATGCGCCGCCCGCCGCTTTGCACGCGGCGTCGTTGGGCGCCGAGAACGTGGCGTCCACCACCGCCCAATTGAAGAGCGGGATCGCGATACGGGCGATGAGAGCAGCGATGATCACCGTCAGGATGCCGTTGAGCACGCTGTTGAAGAGATTGGCGCGAGCCCATTCCCAGGCTCGCTCGACGACGCCGCGCCGCGGCTCGATAAAGCCGGTGGAGGCGTCCTGCGTGATGTCCGTCATGGCTCAGCGCTCCACCAAAGCCATGTAGCGATTATAGAGATTCATAGAGGCCGAGATGATGAGGCTGATGGTGAGGTAGACCACCATCAAGATCGCGATCACTTCGATTGCTTGCCCGGTCTGGTTCATTTCGGTATTGGCGACAGAAACGAAATCGGCGAAGCCGATACCGACTGCCAGCGAGCTGTTTTTGGTCAAGCTCAGATACTCGCTCGTCATCGGCGGAATGATGACACGGACCGCCTGTGGCAGCACGACGAGGCGCAGCACGTGCCCCTGCCGCAATCCGAGCGCTCCCGCGGCCTCGGACTGACCCCAACTTACGGCCTGGATGCCGCTGCGCACGATCTCCGCCACGAAGGCGGAGGTGTTCGCGACCAGGCCGAACAGAAGCGCCGCCAATTCCGGTGAGATGGTGGTGCCGCCCTGGAAATTGAATCCGGCCAGCGCGGGCTTGTCCAAATCAAGCGGCGCGCCCGCGGCGAGGAATACCGCAAGAGGCGGTAAGATCACGAGCGCACAGCCCACTAGGATAGTGTGAAACTGCTGGCCGGTGCGTTCTTGCCGATGCTTCGCCCAGCGCGCCACCCAGATCGTCGCCAGGATGCCCAGCAGCATCGCCGCCAGCATCCAAAGATGGGTCTCTCGCCAGATTGGGACCGGATAAGCGAGACCACGATTGGAGACGTAAACGTCGGGCAGGATCTGCAGCGCCTGCCTGGGCGAGGGCGCCCCGAAGCGCAGCAGATCCCACCACACCACGAGCTGCAGGAGCAGCGGCGTGTTGCGGAAAACCTCGACGTACCACAGGGTAACTTTGCGCAGCAGCCAATTGGAGGAGAGCCGCGCAATACCCAGCAGGACGCCCAAAATCGTCGTCAGCACGCAACCGATTGCCGACACCATCAGAGTGTTCAGCAATCCCACCAGCAGCGCACGGCCATAGGTGTCGGCGGGAGTGTAGGAAATCAGACTCGTGCTGATCTCGAACCCGGCCTCGCGATTGAGGAACCCGAAACCGGCGGCGATGCCTTGCCGCGCCATGTTGACGGCGGCGTTATGCCAGAAGTAGCCGATGACGGCCGCTGTGATCGCGACAGCCGCGACCTGATAAGCCCAATGGCGGAATCGCTCCTCACGCCACCAGCTGCTCTGCGCGGTGGCGGCGCCGATCGAGCCTCGAGCGTCAACAGCCATGGCGCGGTCTCCCTGACGGCCTATGACGGAATGACGGACGCATCGCGAAGGCTAGATCGCCCCGGCCGATGTGCCGGGGCGATCCATTCTCCTCAACGGATCGGCATCGCGTACATCAGGCCCTCATTCGACCAGAGCGCGTTGACGCCGCGATCCAACTTCAGCGGCGAATCCTTGCCGACGTTACGGTCAAAGATCTCGCCGTAATTACCGACTTGCTTCACTGCGTTGTAGGCCCACTTCTCGTCGAGGTGCAGCGACTTGCCCATGCCGGGCGTCGCGCCCAGCATGCGTTTTACCTCGGGATCGTCGCTGGTCAGCATCTGATCGACGTTCTTCGACGTGACGCCCTTCTCCTCGGCGTCGACGAGCGCGTAGACCACCCACTTCACGATGTGCAGCCACTCGTCATCGCCCGTGCGCACCGCGGGTGCCAGCGGCTCTTTGGAGATCACCTCCGGCAGAATGACGTAGTCGTCGGGCGCAGGTGCCTTGGAGATGCGGGTTGCGGCGAGGCCCGACCGATCGGTCGTGTAGGCGTCGCAGCGACCCGAGAAAAACGCGTTCTCGACCTCGTCGAGCTTCTCGATCACCAGCGGCTTGAATTGCAGCTTGTTGGTGCGGAAATAGTCCGCGAGATTGAGCTCGGTCGTGGTGCCCGGCTGGACGCAGACGGTAGCACCGGCGAGCTCCTTGGCGCTTTTGACGCCGAGCTTCTTGGCGACCATGAAGCCTTGGCCGTCGTAGTAGGTAACCGGCGCGAAGTTGAATCCGAGGTCGGCCTCGCGCGCCAGCGTCTCGGTGGTGTTGCGCACCAAGATATCGATCTCGCCCGACTGCAGCGCCGTGAAACGCTGCTGCGCCGAGGTCGGCACGAATTTCGCCTTCTTGGCATCGCCGAGCACGGCAGCCGCGATCGCGCGGCAGGTATCGACGTCGAGACCGGTATAGTTCCCCTGCTGGTCCGCCATCGAGAAGCCCGCAAGTCCGGTCGAAACGCCGCAGGTGACCACGCCCGCGGCCTTGATCTTGTCGAGCGTCGGCCCGGCCACCGCCGGCGTTGCGCCGAGCGCGACCGCGAGCGCCAATCCGAACAAATTGAGCGATTTCATCCAGTCCTCCGTTGAGTTCTCCAGGTCCCCGAACGTTCTGGGCTCGATGCGGGTTCAATGCCGCGCCTGCCTGGTTTTCCCGGACGCTATCACGGCGCCGCTTCAGGCCGCAATGCCAGCCCCTGTACCGATGCGCCTTGGCGCGCCGCCCCGCAACAACGGGCTATGCGGGCGTGCCGCCGCGCGGCAAGATGCGGCTCCCTCTTCTCTCCCCACGACGGATCATCATGGCCAGCAATTCCAAAAAGCCGGACACGCTTCTCACCCATGCGGGGACCAACCCGCATGCGAATTTCGGGGTCGTGAACCCGCCGGTTTATCACGCCTCGACCATCCTGCATCCGACCGTGGCACACCTGGAGGACAGCCAGCAGCGCCGGTTCCAGAAGGGCGTGGTGAGCTATGGCCGCTCCGGCACGCCCACGACCTTCGCGCTCGAAGACGCGGTGGCGGCGCTCGAGGGCGGCGACCGCGCGATCGCTTATTGCTCTGGCGCCGCCGCCTGCTACGCGGCACTGCTCGCTTTCGTGAAGACCGGCGACCACGTACTCATGGTCGATACGGTCTACGGCCCCGTGCGCGCCTTCTGCAGCGGCTTCCTCAAGCGCTTCGGCGTCGAGACGACCTTCTACGACCCGATGATCGGCTCGGGCATCGCGGGGCTGGTGCGCGACAACACCAAGGTAATCTACCTGGAGAGCCCGGGCTCCATCACTTTCGAGGTGCAGGACACGCCGGCGATCGTGGCGGTGGCGAAGTCGCGGGGCATCACGACTATGCTCGACAATACCTGGGGCTCGCCGCTCTTCTATCAGCCCCTCAAGTTCGGCGTCGATGTCTCCATCGTCGCCGGCACCAAGTACATCGTGGGACACTCGGACGTGATGATGGGACTCACTGTCTGCACCGAGACGAGCTTTCCCAAGGTCCGGCAATCCGCGACCGAGCTCGGCTATCACGCGGCACCCGATGACGTCTATCTGGCGCTCCGCGGTCTGCGCACGGCGGGCGTCCGGATGCGCCACCAGGAGCAGCAGGCGCTGGCGCTCGCGCGCTGGCTCGAGAAGCGGCCGGAGGTCGAGCGCGTGCTCCATCCGGCGCTCCCCGGCCATCCCGGCCACGAGTTCTGGCGCCGCGACTTCACGGGGTCCTCGGGCCTGTTCGGCGTCGTACTCCGGAAGGACATCCCGAGCTCCGCGCTGAGCGCGATGCTGGACGGCATGGAGCTCTTCGGCATGGGCGCCAGCTGGGGCGGTTACGAGAGCCTCATCCTGCCGACCCATCCCGAGCGCATGCGCAGCGCGAAGAACTGGCAGAGCGGTCCGACGCTCCGTCTCCACGCCGGCCTCGAGGATCTCGGCGATCTCATCGGCGATCTCGAGCGCGGCTTCGCGCGGCTGAACGCCGCCCGCTGACCCAAGGGCGCGATGTCGCTCACGCCCTTCGAGCTGAGCGCGCTCGAGCTCAGCCTGCGCGTCGGCATCGCGAGTGTCCTCTGCAGCTTGCCGCTCGGCTTGGCCGCCGCCTGGCTGCTGGCACGATGCCGGTTTCCCGGCAAGACGCTGGTGGACGGCGTCATCCACCTGCCTTTGGTGCTGCCGCCGGTCGTGGTCGGTTATGCTCTGCTGAGCCTGTTCGGCCGGCGCGGCATCGTGGGCGCCTGGCTTTTCGACAAGCTCGGGGTCTCCCTCGCCTTCAATTGGAAGGGCGCCGCGCTCGCCTCGGCCGTGATGGCCTTCCCCTTGCTGGTGCGCGCGATCCGGCTGTCGCTCGAGGCCGTGGATCGGCGGCTCGAGGCAGCCGCCCTTACCCTCGGCGCCGGCCGGCTCCGCGTCTTCCTCACGGTGACGTTGCCGCTGACCGCGCCGGGCCTACTCGCCGGCGCCATCCTCGCCTTCGCGCGCAGCATCGGCGAGTTCGGCGCCACCATCAGCTTCGTCTCCAACCTGCCGGGGCTCACGCAGACGCTGCCGCTCGCCTTCTTCAGCCTGATCCAGCAGCCCGGAGGCGAGGCGGCGGCGGCGCGGCTCACGGTGATCTCGATCATGCTCTCGCTGGCGGCGCTGGTCGCCTCGGAGCTGCTGGCGCGCCGGATCGCGCGCAAGCTGGGCAGCGCAACATGATCGAGGTCGACATCCAGAAGCGCGTTGGCGCGCTGGAGCTTTCCGTGCAATTCACTGCGCCCTCCGCGGGCATCACCGCGCTCTTCGGCCGCTCCGGCGCCGGCAAGACCACGCTCGTCAGCGCGCTTGCGGGTTTGATCCGCCCCGACCGAGGCCGTATCGCGATCGACGACGACATCCTGTTCTCCGATGCCGAGGGTATCGACCGCCGGCCGGAGCGGCGGCGCCTCGGCTATGTGTTCCAGGAGAGCCGCCTGTTCCCGCATTACACTGTGCGCGGCAATCTCGGCTACGGCATGCGGCGCGGCAAGCCGCGGGACCCCGCGCTCGCCTTCGAGGCCGTGGTGGAGCTGCTGCGCCTGGAGCCGCTGCTGTCTCGTCGACCGCACGATCTCTCGGGCGGCGAGAAGCAGCGTGTCGCCATCGGCCGCGCGCTGCTGGCCGATCCCCGCCTTCTATTGATGGACGAGCCGCTTGCCTCCCTCGATCTCGCCCATCGCGCCGAGATCCTCCCCTTCATCGAAGACCTGCGCGACCGCCTGCGCATCCCCATCATCTACGTCAGCCACGCGATGGAAGAGGTCGTGCGGCTCGCGGACACGCTGGTGCTGATGTCCGAGGGCCGGGTCGCGGCCGTTGGCGCCGTCGAGGATCTCACCAGCCGGCTCGATTTGCGTCCGCTCACCGGGCGCTTCGAGGCGGGCGCCGTGATCCGCGCCAGCGTCGCCGGCAGCGATCTCGTCTTCGGCCTGACCGAGCTTTCCTTCCCGGGCGGCCGGCTGCGCGTGCCGCATCTCGGCCTGCCGCTGGGCACGCCCATCCGCGCCCGCATCCGGGCGCGCGACGTCGCACTGGCGCTCGAGCGGCCGCGAGGCCTCTCGATCCTCAACGTCTTTGCGGGAAGGGTGGTCGAGATCGCCGCCGACCAAGGCCCCATGGTCGACGTGCGTCTCGACATCGGCAAGCCCGACCGGCCCGTGGCGCTCTGGGCACGGATCACGCGGCGCTCGACCCACGACCTCCAGCTCGAAGTCGGGAAGCCGATCCACGCACTGGTCAAATCCGTCGCGCTCGATCGCCAGAGCTTCAGCCCCTACAGCCGGGGAGGCGCGGCCGAGCAGTGAGGTATCGATGCCACTACTCCCGAGAATGATACTTGTCCTTGGCGGCACCGCCGCCTATTTGGCCTTGGCCATCCTCGGCTGGGGCGGGATCGCGGCGTTCTTCTGCGATCCTGCGCGGACAGCCCTTGCTGTCGCGCTCGCCGTGCTCGCGGGCGTGTCGCTCTTCGCCGGCGGAAACGTGAGTTCGGGCGTGCGCGAGGACCGCAGCAACCGCTGGGTCATCGGTGCCTTCGCGCTGCTCGGGTTGCTCGATGGCTTTCTGCCGGCTTACACGGATCGGCTGGATTTCTGGACCATCGATGGCAATGCCATTCGCTGGGTTGGCGTGCTGCTCTTCGCGGTCGGTGGCGCCTTGCGGATTTGGCCAGTGTTTCTGCTCGGCAACCGGTTCAGCGGATTGGTTGCCATCCAGCCGGGGCACACCCTGCTCACGACCGGCCTCTACTCGATCATCCGCCACCCCAGCTATCTCGGCTTGCTCATGAACTCGCTGGGATGGGGCTTGGCCTTTCGCTCGGGCGCCGGCGTGGCAATCACCGCGCTTCTCCTGCTGCCGCTGCTCGCCCGCATCCGCGCGGAAGAGGTACTGCTGCGCTCGCAATTCGGCGAAGAATACGATGCGTATCGGGCCCGCACGTCGCGGCTGATACCTGGGCTCTATTGAGCCTCAATCCACGATGAAGACCCTGGCACCCGTCTCGGACCGCACGCGATGGGCCGGGCCTTCGCCGTCCGCCACCTGCCAACTCATGCCCGCCGAGAGCATGCACGCGGGTTTCCCGTCCTCATGCTTGATCCCGAGCGCGCCGGCGAGCACGTAAATGATATGGCCCTTCGAGCACCAATGATCGGCGAGGTAGCCGGTGCCGTACTCGACGAGCCGCAGCCGAACGTCTCCGCTTTGATGCGCTCGTGTCTGCACGGTGCCGGACGCGCCGGCCATCGTGCCGGCAGGAATGCGCGACCAGTCGGTGATCGCCTCCGGCATATCCATGAGCTTCATGGCGATTGCTCCGTCAAGCCGGTCTACGCAACCGTTCAGCGTTACGATCCGGCGAGGCCAAAATTCTTAATTGTACGATTAGTAAAGGGTGACGTATGATCGATTTAACCGTTCGGCGCCACGGAATTCGCTTTCTCAACTGAGCCGTGCACACTATAGTGGGGCAGAACAGACCCGATCCAGCTGCTCTTTTGTTGCGACCAGGAGATTGCACATGCAAGCACGCACCACACCGCAAGAACGGGCTCGCCCCGGACGCCGTCGGCGCACGGTCAAGGAACATGGGCCCGATCCGGCGGACGTCCATGTCGGCTCTCGCCTCAGGCTGGCGCGCGGCCTCCTCGGCTTGAGCCAGGTTCAGGTGGCGCAGTCGCTTGGTGTGTCGTTCCAGGCCGTGCAGAAATACGAGCGGGGCGAGATTCGCGTCAGCGCGAGCCGGTTGTTGCAAGCCTCGCGACTCCTCGGCCAGCCCCTCGAGTTCTTCTTCGAGGGTCTGGACTCCCCCTCCTCCAGCGATGGTGACAAGGGCGAGTTCGTGCGGGCAGAGCTCGAGCTGTTGCGTGCTTTCAGGGCGTTGCCGAATGACGAGCTGCAGCGCCAGATCTTGCGCCTGGTTCGAAGCATGGGGCGAGCGCTCCCGGCGGCCTAGGTCAAGCTTCGCGGCGCTGCCGAACGCGGCGCCGCGCATTTTTCCAGCTCAAGCGGGAGACGCCTTGACGCGGTCCGGTGTGAAGGGCGCGCGGCGCAGACGCCCGCCCGTCGCATCGAAGATCGCGTTGGCGATCGCGGCCGCCACGGGCCGGATCGCCGCCTCGTCCGCGCCATAGGGCGGCAGCTCCGTCCGGTTGATCAGCACGATGTCGATTGCCTCCGGCGCCTCCACGATATCGAGGATGGGATAAGAGGCCCAGTCGACGCTCGTTACGCCTGCGCGATCGAACATCACCTCCTCCCAGAGGCTGCGGCTCGTGCCCTGCGCGATATTGCCCTCGATGCAATACCGCAGCCCATCGGGATTGACGATGAGCCCGCAGTCGTGCGCGACGATGAACCGCCGTGGACGAACCTTGCCCGTCCGCCGCTCCACCTCGACCTCCGCAACCACCGCAACGATGGTGTGGCCGCGCTGTGCGTAGGCGATGCCCCGCCCCGCCGCGACATCGGCGCTACCCTGATCGCGCCGGCCCGATGGCCGGCTCTCCCAACCCGCGCGTTCCGTGGCTGCTTTCACTGCAGCAATCTCGCGCGGCTGCCGCAGATAACGCAGGCGGAATTCGACGGGATCGCTGTCGGTGGCGGCCGCGAGCTCGTCGATGAACGATTCACTGGCGAAGTTGAGCTGCGGCCCGACCGGATCGCGCAAATGCGAGGTGCGCAGCGGCGAGGCCCGATCCAGCAGTGGTGCCACGGTCTCCCAGGCCAGGAGCCTGTTCGGGAAGGCATAGGATTCCGCCGGCACGCCAAAGCCGTCCTTGGATAGCAGCGGCAGGCCCAACAACTGGCCGCCGAGGCTATGGCTGGGATTGCTCTCGTTGCTCTCGATGT
>DATMMM010000362.1:0-3008 GCA_035569735.1 Allostellaceae bacterium
CGGCCCGGGAGCAGCCCGTCGAGCAAGCGCGCGAGGCGGATCGCCTCCTGCGCCAGGTCCTCGCGCATGAGGTCCGCGCCTGATGTCCCGGCATACCCCTCGGTGAACACCAGATAGATCACCGCGAGCGCGCCCTCGATCCGCTCGTCGAGCTTGTCAGGCTCGGGCGTCTCGTAGGGGATACGGGCCTCGCGGATCTTCTGCTTCGCGCGCACCAGGCGTTGCGCCATGGTCTCCTCGCTCACCAGGAAGGCGCGCGCGACCTCGGGCGTGGCGAGGCCGCAGACCGCACGCAGGGTGAGCGCCACCTGCACCTCGGGATTGAGCGCGGGATGGCAGCAGGTGAAGATCAGGCGCAGCATGTCGTCGCCGAAGCCGTCCTCGCTCTCCTCGAGCGGCGCCACCTGCGCCGCGACAGCCGCCTCGGCCTCGAGCTCGCCACGCTTAGATCGCTGCAAGACCTGCCGCCGGACGCGGTCGATCGCCTTGCGGCGGCCGACGCTGACGAGCCAGGCGCGGGGGTTCTCGGGCATGCCGGCCATGGGCCATTGCTCGACCGCCGCCGCGAAGGCGTCCTGCAGGCCCTCCTCGGCGAGCTCGAAATCGCCGACGAGGCGGATCAGCGTCGCGAGGACGCGACCCGCCTCGTTCCGGAATACCGGCTCGATGGCGAGGGAGGCTATCGGTTCGCCTGCCACGGCACCTCGTCCGAGAAGACCCGCACCGGCCGCACCTCGATGGAGCCGAACTTGGCCGAGGGGACGCGCGACGCGATCGTGATGGCCTGGTCGAGGTCCTTGGCCTCGATCAGGTAGTAGCCGC
The DNA here is from genome assembly GCA_035569735.1 of Allostellaceae bacterium. Taxonomy (GTDB): domain Bacteria; phylum Pseudomonadota; class Alphaproteobacteria; order ATCC43930; family CGMCC-115725; genus DASZHJ01. The sequence continues at coordinate 823 of DATMMM010000362.1, forward strand.
CGAGCTGCTCGCGCGTCTCGGCGAAGGGGCCGTCGGTGGTGAGCGTCTTGCCGCCGCGCACGCGCACGGTGGTGGCGGTGGAGGTCCGCTGCAGCGCGTCGCCCGCCTTGAAGTGGCCCGCCTGCACGATCGACTGGGTGAAGCTCATGTAGTCCGCGTGCATGGCCTTGGTGGCGGCCTCGCCCGCCTTCTCCATCTCGGCCTCGTTCTGGTAGATCAGCAAGAGGTATTGCATCGTCAGCTCCTTCGGGTTGATCGGCGTCATCCGCCATCATTCAGTCGAGCGGGCCGAGCCGGAATCGACAGGCACGAACGAAAAAACGTTTAACTCCTCTCCGCCCCGGGGGCGGAGAGGTTGGGTGAGGTGGGGGAACCTCCAGCTCCTGCCGGATCGCTTGCAACACACCCTCGAGGTTTTCCATCACATCGGTATTCCAGAAGCGAATGACGCGATAGCCATGCCTCGCAAGCTCGGCCGTGCGCGCGTCATCCGCTGCGCCTTGTGCATCATGTTGGCCGCCGTCGAGTTCGATCACTAGCTTGCGAGCTGGACAGTCGAAGTCGGCGATTCGGCGACCAATGGGATTCCGACGGCGGAACTTCCACGGCAGCTCGTTCTCGCACAACGCGCGCCAAAGCCGGCGCTCAACGTCCGTCGCGTCGCGTCGAAGCCGTCGTGCAATCAGAGTTCTCGGCCGCAGCGGCTTCGCCATCCCAACCACCCGCCTCATCCTAATCCTTCTCCACCCTGAAGGGTGGAGAAGGACTCGTTCATGGAAGCGCAGGGGCCTCGCAAGTGTCGGAAAGAGCCGGGGTTGATTTGTCATGCCTGGCACAGACACTATCTCCATCGCTGTGCGCCCGCTCAAGCCGGCCGTTCGGAGCCCTCGCCCATGCCGTACCAGTCCATTTCCGTCCAACCGATCGCCGGGGCGCTCGGCGCGGAGGTCAGCGGCGTAAACCTCGCCGAGCCCCTGGGCAACTCGGTGGCGGCGGAGCTGCGCCAGGCCTTCGTCGAGCATCTCGTGCTGTTCTTCCGCGGCCAGAGGCTCACGCCCGAGCAGCACCTGGCGGCGAGCCGGCTCTTCGGGCCGATCGTGCGCATGCCCTATGTCAAGCACATGGACGAGTATCCCGACATCATCGCGGTGCTCAAGGAGGCGGACGAGCGGAACATCAGCACCTTCGGCAACGCCTGGCACTCCGATTTCAGCTTCCTGGAGGAGCCGCCAATGGGCTCGCTGCTCTATGCGCGCGAGGTGCCGGCGCATGGAGGTGACACGATCTGGGCCAACATGTATGCGGCTTACGACGCGCTCTCCCCCGGCATGAAGCGGATGCTCGATCCGCTCCGCGCCCTGCACAGCGGCCGGCCCTACGGCACCGGCGGGGTCCCAAAAGACCTGCGCACCAGCCGCTCGATCGGTATCGAGCGCGACAAGCCCGAGGCCGACCGCGAGGTGGCGCAGCCGGTGGTCCGCGTCCATCCCGAGAGCGGGCGCAAGGCGCTCTACGTCAACGCCATCTACACCGTGCGCTTCGAGACCATGACCGAGGCGGAGAGCCGGCCGCTGCTCGATTACCTCTACGAGCACTGCACGCGGCCGGAGTTCACCTGCCGCTTCCGCTGGGAGACCGGCTCGCTCGCGATCTGGGACAACCGCTGCACGCTCCACTATGCCGTCAACGATTACGACGGCACGCGCCGCCTGATGCACCGCACGACGGTCGCGGGCAAGCGGCCGATCGGCGCGGGCTGATTGGGGTCTTCGTTCGCTGGATGGCCGGCATCGAAACCCCTCTCCGCCCGCTTGCGGGGGGAGAGGTTGGGTGAGGTGGGTGTCGATGGCGAACGCGAGTGGTGCCGCGGAAGCACACCTCACCCTCCCCATCGCTCGCTCTCGCGAGCGATGGGTCCCCTCCCTCTCCCCGCTTCGCGCGGAGAGGGCCGCGCCGACGATCTACGAGAGAAACGCGCAATCTAACTCTCGCGATCGCCGGCTTCGGCGATGCCGTTGAGGTAGAGCTCCCAGACCCGGAGGTTGATCTCGCAGGCTTTGACCGCGGCGTCCTCCATGCCGTATTGCGCGGAGAAGCGCGCGACCGCCTGCCAGCCCATGTCGGAGTGCTCGATGTCGGCCTCTTCGTGCAGCTCGAAGAAATCCAGCTGCTCGTCACTGAGCCCG
>DATMMM010000363.1:0-4982 GCA_035569735.1 Allostellaceae bacterium
CTTGAGGCGCTGCTCGAAGTCCGGGCTGAACACCTGGATGCGCGCTTCGACCTGCTTTTCCGGCTGTGCCACGGTGATCGTCGTCCAGGTCAGGCGCCGCCGAGACAGGCCTTGATGCGGCGCAGCAGCTCTTGCGGCAGGAACGGCTTCGGGATGATGTCGTTGGCGCCGAGTTTTTTGGCCATGCCGAGGAAATCGGCACTGCCGATGCGGCCGCCGCCGGACATGGCGATGATCTTGGCGCCCGGACACAGCCGGCGCATCTCGCGGATCGCGCCGATGCCGTCCTGCTCGGGCATGAGAATGTCCCCGACCACCACCGAGGGCGCATGCTTCTGGGAAGCGGCGAGACCCTTTCGGCCATCGGCTGCGGTCACCACCCCGTAGCCGTAGGCCTCCAGCAGCAGCCTCAGGGAATCCAGCACGCCCGCGATTGAGATATTTAGGCCTTGAAACAAATGGCTCTCGCGAAAAACCATCTCAAATCGCTAAAATCGTCGCAAATTCCGCAAGGAACGTGACGAAAATCTGGACCACCGGGACATGCGATGAGGCATGGAGCAACGATCTGACCAGGTGGGAACCGCTCCAGCCCTGAGCTATCGGGTGTGCCCTCGGTCATTTCGGATGGAGCCCATCGCCGCGCTATACTGCCTTCGGCATTTGAGGGGGATCGCACCCGCGGGATGGGGGTTGATCGTTGAGAACGGGTCCTGATTGGCGCTGGCACGCCGCCACCGCGCTCGCCGCCGGCCTGCTGCTGCTGTCGCCGCTCATCGCGGCCGCTCAATCCTTCGTGCCGCCGCCGCGCAGCATCGCCGATATCACGGCGGTGCTCGAGAGCGACAAGCCCGACCCCGCAAAGCTCGCGCGTTATGCCGCGCAAGCCGACGCGCAGCCGCCAGCGGGCGCATCGGGGGCCACTCTCGCGAGGTTCTACCGCGAGCGCGCGGTGGCGGCGAGCCAAGTCGGGCGCGCGGAGCAATGGATCACCGACGGCAAGGAGGCGCTGAGGCTCTATACCGAGGCGCACGACGACAGCGGCCGCGAGGCGGTGCTCAACGAGCTCTCGGCCGCCGAGGGGGCGGTCGGCAACTACACCGCCAGCATCGACTACGCGCGGCAGCGGATCGAAGCCTCCGCCTATTTCGCGGGAACCCAGATCGCGGCCCACGGCGGGCTCGCCGGCGCCTTCGCCTTCGCCGGCAAGATGGCCGATGCCCAGGCGGAGCTCGACCAGATCCCGGCGTTGCTGACCCGCATGCAGAACTCGCCGCGGGTCGAGCGGCTCAGCGTCACGATCGCCCAGGCCAATGCGGCCCATGCAGTGGGAGCCGTCCTTGAAGTGCAGGGCCGCTACGCCGAGGCCGAGCGTCACTACCTCGACGGCATCGCAAAGTTCATCGTCGTCCTCCAGGGCTACGACAGCTGGATGTCCGACCGAAAGCCGTCGCGCGAGCTGATGCAGAATGGGCTCATCGCCCGGCGCAATCGACTGGCCTATGCGGTCGCCAAACAGGGCCGGCTCGCCGAGTCGGAATCGATCGCGCGGCAAGCCTTGCTCGAGAGCCTGCGCCTCAACGGCCGCTACGCCGCCGCCACCGCCGGCACCCTTGGTACCCTCGCCACCGTCGTGCTCGACGAAGGCCGCACCGAGGACGCCAAGCGCCTGGCCGAGACCGCGGTGGACATCTATCAGAAGATCGGCGCGTCGCCGGGCGCGCGCCCCGTCACCAACGCGCGGCTCGCGGTGGCGAATGCGCTGGCAGTCAAGGGCGCCTGGCCTGAAGCCATGGCTGCCTTCGACGAGGCGAGCCGCGGCATCGGTCCGCAGGACCAATCCGCGCGTACGCTCTTCAACGGCGCGCTCGCGCGGATCATCGCCGAGATCAAGACCGGCCGCACCCGCGAGGCCGTGGAGCAAGTGTCGCGCGTGGCGGCAGCGCGGGAACAGAACCTGGGCCCGAGCCACCCCGGCACGCTCGACGCGCAGGGCTTGCGGGCGGCGGCGCTCTATTTCGCCGGGCGGAAAGACGAGGCCCTGACCGATTTTCGCGCGGCGGTGCCGAAGCTGATCCAGGCCTCGCGGGTGAGCGACAGCGGCGAGGGCGCGCCGATCCTGCGCGAGACGCTGCTGCGCTTCGTCCTGGAGACCTACATCGGGCTGCTCTCCGAGCGCAAGGATGCCGCCGCGGCCGGCGAGGCCTTCACGCTCGCCGACGTGGCGCGGGACCAGGCGGTGCAACGGGCTCTCTCGCAAAGCGCCGCCCGCGTAAGCGTGCGCGATCCCGCGCTCGCCGAGCTCGTGCGCAAGGAGCAGGACGCGCGCTCTCAGGTGAACGCCCTCTTCGCGCTCATCGCGAACATCCAGGCGGCGCCCGCCGACCAGCGCGACGACAAGGCGGTGGCCGGCTTGCGCGCTCAGATCGACGGGCTGCGCGGCGCGCGCGCCAAGCTGCGCGAGGAGATCGAGAAGCGCTTCCCCGATTATGCCAATTTGATCGATCCGAGGCCGGTCAGCCTGGACCAGCTGCGCAAGGTGCTCGGCCCCGACGAGGCGATGCTCAGCTTCTACCTCGGCGAGAGCCGGAGTTTCGTGTGGGCCGTCTCCGCATCGGGACCGGCGACCTTCGCCTCGGCACCGCTTTCCGCCGCCAAAGTCGATGAGGAAGTCCGTGCGCTGCGCCGCGCGCTCGAGCCCAACGCATCCACTCTCGCGGAGATCCCGGCCTTCGACACCGAGCGCGCCTATCGGCTCTATGCGGCGCTGCTGCAGCCGGTCGAAGCCGGCTGGCGCGCGGCCAAATCTCTTCTCGTGGTGCCGCACGGCGCGCTCGGCGAGCTGCCCCTCGCCCTGCTGCCGACCGCCCCCGGCAGGCCCGCGGCCACCGGCGCGCTCCCCTTCGCGGAGTACCAGAAGGTCCCCTGGCTCCTGCGTCAGGCCGCGGTGACGCAGCTGCCGTCCGCGACGTCGCTGGTGACCCTGCGCACGCTGCCCGCGGGCGACGCCAAGCGGCGCGCCTTCGCCGGCTTCGGCGATCCCTGGTTCAATGAGGCCGAGGCGAAGGAAGCGAAAAGCCAGGGCGCGACCGCGGGTACCGTCATCGCGAGCCGCGGCGCCGCGGGCAAGGGCCTGCGCATCGTGCTGCGCTCGTCGCCCAAGACGGAGACCGCCGCCACCGCTGGTATCGCCAACCTGCCTCGGCTGCCGGAGACCGCGGATGAGGTCCGCACCATCGCGATCGCGCTCAAGGCGGATCCCGAGACCGACGTGTTCCTGGGCGCCAAGGCCAACGAGGAGACCGTGCGCACCGCGAACCTCGCCGGGCGACGCGTGGTCATGTTCGCGACGCACGGGCTGGTGCCCGGCGATCTCGACGGGTTGCAGGAGCCCGCGCTCGCGCTCTCCGCACCATCGGTCGCCAATGTCCCGGGCGACGGGCTCCTCACGATGAGCAAGATCCTGGGCCTGAAGCTCGACGCCGATTGGGTGGTGCTCTCCGCCTGCAACACCGCCGCCGGCAATGGCGCCGGCGCCGAGGCGGTGTCCGGCCTCGGCCGTGCCTTCTTCTATGCGGGCACCCGCGCGCTCCTGGTGTCGAACTGGCCCGTGGAGACCACCTCGGCGCGCGCGCTCACCACCGACCTCTTCCGCCGCCAAGCGGAGCAGCCCGGTCTTTCCCGCGCCGAGGCCCTGCGGCAAGCCGAGCTCGCCCTCATTGACGGGCCCGGCTTCCTCGCGGACGGCAAGCCCCTCTTCTCCTACGCGCACCCGATCTTCTGGGCGCCCTTCGCCGTCATCGGAGATGGCGGCGGCGCCAGGAACTGACTGACGCGCGCGGCGGCGCTTGGTTGAAATCGCCGCACGGCTTTGCGCCAGCGCGCCAAGCTTTCGCCATAGGGCACGCACGAAAAGACCGCGAGCTTCGAGGGATCATCCCGCGACGACCCGCGTTATGTGCGCTCTGTCGATCTCACAGGAGGCCGTTATGAGAGGCTCAACCATCAGAAGCGCGCCAGCTCGATGGCGCACGATCAGCGGGATGGCGATCGCGGTCGCCGCAGTGGCGGTCATCGGTTTTACAACCGTGGCGCCCGCGAGGGCGGATTACGACGATTGGCGCGCGCACAGAGAGTGGCGCGAGCACCGTGACCGCGAGGAGTGGCGCGAGCGTCGTGAATGGCGCGAGGAGCGTCCGCGATCGGGCGTCTATTTCAATTTCGGGACGCCGCAGCCTCAGTACTACGAATACAATCCCTATTAGAGCACTCGTCGATTCACTCAGGGCCCCGCTCCGGCGGGGCTTCTTTTGCCTGGCTTGCGACAGGGTCCCGCTTGCCATCCGAACTTGGCGGTGAGCGCCAACCCCTCGACGTTCAGCAGGGGCAAGCACCCTGTGGCAGCGGTTGGGTATCGGGTGTCAACCGGTAGGCAAGTCGTCGCCGGGACCGCCGTGGTGCTGTGCGGTAGCGCACGAGCACCCATTTCCAATGTGGGAGGAATGGGGCCACGAGAAGGCACGATCGATGCTGAAGCAGGCGGACGCCATGCGAGCCATGGCAGAGAGGTATCTGAGGTTGGCGATGACGACCTCAAATCCGAAGGAGCGGACGAAATTCTTGGATTACGCCAGCATATACGCGCAGTTGTCCGAGCAATCCAAGCGCAAGGAAGCCTCGACCATCGCGGTGGACCCGCAGCCAACCAAGCCGAGGTGAGGCGCGCCCACTCGGCGCAAATGCTCTAGTCGGATCGGACGTTGGCCGTGGGCACCAGGTTCGCTTCGGCAACTGTCGCATCCTGCAAGGGCGAAGCCAGAATGAAATCGACCGCCGTTCCGCCATCGACGATGCGGAAGTTGACGGGTACGTCGCGATCGTTCAGCCAGATCTCGTGCTGCATCCCCGCTGGTGTTCGCCGCGCGCGGTGAAATGGCGGGTCGGGACCCTCGCGCCTTGGAGCGAGACCATCTCGGGCTCGC
>DATMMM010000364.1:0-5286 GCA_035569735.1 Allostellaceae bacterium
ATTATCGCCATCAGGCCGAGAGCCTCGGCGAGGACCAGGCGCCGCTCCGCAAGACCATCGAGGACTTCCGCGCCGACGAGCTCGCCCACCGCGACCTCGCGTTGGCGCACGACGCTCGCACCGCGCCGGCGCACGACCTCCTCACCGCCGCGGTCAAGGCGGGCTCGCGCATCGCCATCTGGCTCTCCACGCGGATCTGAACCCTCCCACGCTTCCCTGCCGGCACACGCGTTGCTAGAATTGCCGGCATCACTTGGGGGCTCGCTCGATGACATCGACACCGCTCGATCGGGCGATCGCCCGCATGGACTCCTCGGCCGGCGCTCCGGCTGATTCACTCCGCAAAGGCCCGCCGGCCGCTCCGCCGCCCACTGACACACTCTCGCCCGCGCTCTCATACGACGGCAGCACCGGCGAGCTGTTCCGGCTCTGGCTCAAGACCACGGTGCTCGCGATCCTGACCCTCGGCTTCTACCGCTTCTGGGGTCGCACGCGCATCCGGCGTTATCTTTGGAGCCGGCTCAGTCTTCTGGAGGATCGGTTCGAGTACGACGGAACCGGCATGGAGCTCTTCGTGCGCTTCCTGCTGGTGGTCGCGGTGGTGCTGTTGCCGCTGGGCGCGGTCGGGCTCGTCCTGCAATTCGCGGGGCTGCCGCTGCCCTGGGTCGTCGCCGGCCGCTACGCCAGCTTCTTCGTGGTGTTCTTTCTCTCGCTCGTCGGCCATTACACCGGGCAGCGCTATCGGCTGAGCCGCTCGCTCTGGCGGGGCATCCGCGGCGGCCTCGACGGCAGCGCCTGGAATTACGGCTTCCGCGCCCTCGGCTACGCGGCGCTGGGTCCGCTCACGCTCAGCCTGATCAAGCCCTGGCAATATGTCGGCCTCTGGCGCTACGAGGCGAGGTACACGCGGCTTGGCAGTCGCTACCTTGTCTTCGAGGGCCGCGGCCGCGACCTTTTCAAAGCCTGGCTTTGGGCCGTGATCGGCGGCTTCTTCGCCGCGCTCGGCGTGATGCTGCTTTTGGGGCTCGCGGTGGGCTTGGTTCTGGCCCTGGTGTTCCTTCCTGGAAAACCGACTGTGACCCCGCAATTCGTGCTCACAGTTGTCGGTGGCGCAGGGGTCCTCTACGTCGGCGGCTTCCTCGCCGTCTCGATCGTGTGGCTGGCGATCACGGCCCGGTTCGAGCGCAACTGGCTGGTCTACTCCGCCGCCGGCACGCGGTTTGGCGAGATCCGTTTCGCGCTGGAGGCCGCGACCCGCGACGTGCGCCGGCTGCGGATCGGCAATTTCCTGATCTGGCTCGTGACCCTGGGGCTCGGCTGGCCGTTCGTCGCCCATCGCACTCTGCGCTTTTATGCCAAGACGCTGCGCCTCGACCTCGGGGGCATCGAGAAGCTGAGCCAATCCGAGCAGCCCTCGCGGCCGCCCGCCTCGGGATTGGCCGAGCTCTTCGACACCGCCGGTTTCGCCTGAGCCGATGCCGGATTTCCCGGCGACTTATGTCGACGGCGTGACGGCGGTCCGCCAGAGCGTGCGCGCCTCGCTGGGCGAGCACGGCATCGCGCTCGCGAAGCTTGAGGGCGGCTACATCACGACCTGGGGCTATGACGAGATCAGCCTGCTGCAGGACGAAGGCGCGCACGGGCCGCTGCGGCTTGCCCGCGACCTCGCCCGCCTGACGATCGATCGTCCGGATTTCGCCGAGGCGCTCTATGCGGCGGCGCCGCACCTGCGGCCACCCGCGCTGCCGGGCCGCCTGCGCCGGGCGCTCGCGGCCATCGCGGGCTCTGTCGGCGCCGTGGCGGTGGTCTGGCTTGGCCTGCCGCTGCTCACCGAGGGCGGAGTGGCGCTCATCCCGACCGCCGCCGAGGAGCGGCTCGGCGACCGCGAGGTCGAGGGGCTCCGCATTCTCGGCGAACCCTGCCGGAACGCCGCGGGGCAGGCCGCGCTCGATCGGCTGGTCGAGCGGCTCACGGCCAAGGTGGAGCTGCCGTTCCACGCCAAGGTGGCGGTCGCGAGCCTCGAGGTCGTCAACGCCTTCGCGTTCCCGGGCGGGCGCATCGTCGTGCTGCGCGGGCTCCTCGACCAGGCGAAGAGCGCCGACGAGCTCGCGGGCGTGCTCGCCCACGAGCTCACCCACGCGTGGAAGCGCCACCCGCTCCGGCATCAGATGGCGTCCGCGGGCATCGGCGTGCTCTCCGAGATGATCCTCGGCTACAGCATCAGCGGCAATCTCGGCGCCTTCGTGGCCGAGCTCACCTACTCGCGGTCCGAGGAAGCCGAGGCGGACGCGGGCGCGCTGGTGCTGTTGAGGCAGGCCGATATCAGCTCCGCGGGCTTTGCCGATTTCTTCGAGCGGCTGAACCATGGGGCGGAAGCGAGCATCCCTGCCTATCTGAGCAATCACCCCTCGCCCGCGGACCGCCTCACCGCCGTGCGCGCGGGCGCGGTCGAGGGCAGCACGCCCGCGCTCTCACCCGCGGACTGGACCGCGCTCAAAGGCATCTGCGCGAACGTGCCGCGCAGATCTCCGCCATCTCGCGGGAAAGCCCCCTGACGCTCTCCCGCCGGGGGCGTCTCCGGTGCTATGAGGGAGCATGACTGACGATCGATCGGCGCCCGTCCTACTGCCGGATCCGCTGACCCTAACGGGGCGCGGCCTCGCCGCCGCCGAGGAGGTGCTGGCGACAGCCAAGCGGCGGCTCGAGGAGCGGGTGGCGCCCAAAGGCGCCGTCGATCCCGCGCGGCTCGACGCGCATCAGTTCGCGGCGCACGGCTTCGCGTGGCTCGCGACCTACGTGACGGCGCTGCGCGAGCTCCACCGCTGGGCCACACGGCTCGGGGCCGCCGGCCGCATCGGCGAGACCGAGGCGCTCATCCTGCAGATCGGCTTTGGCGAATACCTCGCGCAGATCCAGGGCGGCATCGCGCTCTCGCAGGGCGAGATTGCGCGTCCCGCCGATCTCGGCCTCGACGAGGAGAGCCTGGCGCCGCTCAGCCGGCCGGAGCCGCACCGGCTGATCCGGCGCGGCAACACCGAGCGCACCCGCGCCCGGCTCGCCGAGCTCTTGAAGGACGCGCTCGCGGGCGGCGGCTTCGGCGCTTCGGGGATCGAGGACTCCACGCTTGAAATGGTGCGCGAGCAGTTCCGGCGCTTCGGCGCCGAGCGGGTGACGCCGTTCTGCCACGGCTGGCACCTGCGCGACGAGCTGATCCCGCTCGGCGTGATCGAGGAGATGGCGAGCCTCGGCGTCTTCGGCCTGACCGTGCCGGAGGAATGGGGCGGCCAGGGCCTCGGCAAGCTTGCGATGTGCATTGTGTCCGAGGAGCTCTCGCGCGCCTATATCGGCGTGGGCTCGCTGGGGACGCGCTCGGAGATCGCGGCGGAGCTGATCCGCGCCGGCGGCACCGAGGCGCAGAAGCAGCGCTTCCTCCGCCCAATCGCCGCGGGCGAGATCCTGCCCACCGCCGCCTTCACCGAGCCCGACGTGGGCTCCGACCTTGCGAGCCTCAAGACGCGGGCCGTGCGAGATGGGCACCTCTACCGCATCCACGGCGCCAAGACCTGGATGACCCACGGCAGCCGCTCCGACCTGATGACGCTGCTCGCGCGCACCGACGCGGGCGAGCGCGGCTATCGCGGCCTCAGCATGTTCCTGGCGGAGAAGCCGCGCGGCAGCGAGGGCGATCCCTTCCCCGCCCCGGGCATGCGCGGCAGCGAGATCCCGGTGCTGGGCTATCGCGGCATGAAGGAATACGAGGTCGCCTTCGACGGCTTCGAGGTGCCGGCGGAGCACCTGCTGGGCGGCGAGGAAGGCCAGGGCTTCAAGCAGCTCATGGCGACCTTCGAGAGCGCCCGCATCCAGACCGCCTCGCGCGCGGTGGGCGTGGCGCAGAACGCGCTCGAGCTGGGCTTGCGCTACGCGCTCGAGCGCCGGCAGTTCGGCCAGCCGATCCACGGCTTCAGCCGTGTCGGCGGCAAGCTCGCGTGGATGGCGGCGGAGACCATGATCGCGCGCCAGCTCACCTATTTCGCGGCCGCCGAGAAGGACAACCACCGGCGCTGCGACATCGAGGCCGGCATGGCGAAGCTGCTCGCCGCGCGCACCGCCTGGGCCAACGCCGACAATGCGCTGCAGATCCACGGCGGCAACGGCTACGCGCTCGAGTATCCGATCTCCCGCGTGCTCTGCGACGCCCGCATCCTCACCATCTTCGAAGGCGCCGCCGAGATCCAGGCCCAGGTGATCGCCCGCGGCCTGCTTGGCGGACGGAATTAGGTCATGAACTCATAAACGCCAGCTGCCCCGTCCGCACTTCGTGAGGCAGCGCCGACAGCAGACATTTCGCCGAGCTGGGCTCGATTAGACCTGAGCGGCTGTTTCGTATCTGGTTGCTCTGCCCCTTTGGTGCAACAATTGACGCCGCAGGCCTTTTTCATTCATTCGGCGGGGACAACCTCGTCGTGGGTCGACACCGACACGGACGCCATCGTTTCAAACACGCCGTCGCGCCGGACCAGCGCATGGAACAGCGCCGCCGCGACATGCATCAGGACCAGGCCGAAAAACGCAAAAGCCAGGCAGAAATGAGCGTCCCACAGCGAGGTATGCAGACTGTCGCTCTGGGGCAGGATCGCCGGAAGGTACATGCCCCCGAAAACCACGACCGGATAGGCGGCAGCCGACAGCATTGCCCAGCCGAGCAGCGGCATGCCGATCATGAGGGCATAGAGCGCGTAATGCGACAGGTACGCCGCGAGCTTCATCGGCTTGGGCAGGTCAGTCGGCAGCGCCGGTGCGCCGTAGCGCAGGCGCACCGCCAAGCGGATCAGCGCGAGCACCAGGATGGCGATGCCCAGCGATTTGTGGATCGCAATGAGAGGCAGGAATTTCGGCGTCACGGTGGACACCATGCCAACGCCGATAAAGAGCATCGCCAGGATGCAGACGGCGATCAGCCAGTGCAGCAGGCGCTGGAGCGGGGTGAAGCGTTGGCGGACGGCGATCATGGCTTCGTGCCCGTTGCAGTTCGAGGGTAATCCTTGGCCTCGGATGTGCGCAGGTCATAGGACTTCATGTAGGCGGCCGACCGTGCCGCCGGGAACGGGTCGTCCGATGTCCGAATGCCGGCTGGCAGGACGGCGGGATCGAAATTGATGTCGCGGCATGGGCCGTCGCGCTCCGCCTCGATTTTTTGCACGACGAGCGTGCCTACCTCGACGGTGCGACGATCTTGCGGCCACGCCTTGCTCGGGTCGGCGGTAGGGTCGCCCGGATTAGCGATCG
>DATMMM010000365.1:0-8513 GCA_035569735.1 Allostellaceae bacterium
GATTGAGGTCCGGCAGGACCGCGACCAGCTTGCGCGCGGCCGCCGCGGCATCGTCGCCCAGCTTGGGATAGGCGACTAGCGCCTCGCTCTCTAGCGTGCGCGCCAGCAGCACGCCGTTGCGGTCGACGATATCGGCGCGCGTCGCCTCCGTGTGCGGCCGCAGATGGGCGTGAGTGAGCCTGGTGTCGCCGCCCTTGAGCACGGTCAGATCGACGAGGCGGAAACCGATCAGCAAGAAGGCGAGCGCGAACAGCACGCCCGTGAGCACCAGCCGCGTGCGGCCGGTCTCGAGCAACTCCTTCTGCGGACCTTCCATGGGCAAGGCGCCGCAGGGCGCCGGCTTGAAGTGCCGGGGACGGCAGGGGTTCTCATCGAGGTCGAGCGCGGGCTTCATCGGGCGGCTCCCGGCTTGATGCTGGCGAGATCGGCGCCGCCCGGCAGCCGGACGGGCGCATGGCTCGGCAACGAGGGCGCGGGTGATGGCGGTGCGCTCGCCAGGGGCGAGCCCGCGATCTCGCTGGATCGGAACGGAATCTGGTCGAGGCTGCCGAGCTGCGCGCGGCTCACCGGCACCAGAGCGAGGTGACGCTGACGGAGCTGATCGAGGCGCGCGGGCTGGGTCAGGTAGCTCCACTCCGCGCTCAAGACGCGGAGCTGGTCCCGGTCGGCGTCGATCTGGCGGTTGACGCGACCGAGCTCGTCGTCGACCCGCGCCACCTGGTATTTCATCTCGAAGGTGCCGAAGCCCGCGACGCCGACGGCGGCAAGCCAGCCCCAGGTGGCGAGACGGAGCATGCTCATGCGGCCATCCCCTCCTCGCTGGGCCACGGCGGCGCCGCGGTGCGCTCGGCGGCGCGGAGCCGCGCGGAGCGCGCGCGCGGGTTGCGGGCGATCTCCTCGGCCGAGGGCCGCACCGGCCGCCGGGTGAGCAGGGTGAAGGTCGGCGCCCGCCGCGACAGGCTCGGCCGGTGGCGCGAGCTGCCGGTGCCGCCGCTGCGCTCGCGCAGGAAATCCTTGGCCTTGCGGTCCTCGAGCGAATGGAAGGCGACGATCGCGAGCCGGCCGCCGGGCTCGAGCAGCCGCTCGGCCGCGACGAGCGCGCGCTCGAGCTCGCCGAGCTCGTCGTTCACCTCCATGCGCAGCGCCTGGAAGGTGCGCGTCGCCGGATCGATGCCGCCCACGCTTGGCACGACCTTGCGCACGACGGCCGCGAGCTCGCCGGTGCGGGTGAGCGGCGCCTTCGCCCGCGCCCGCACGATCGCGCGCGCGACGCGCCGCGAGTGCCGTTCCTCGCCATAGACGTAAATCAGATCCGCGAGCGCCGCCTCGGGGAGCGTGTTGACGAGATCCGCCGCGGTGACACCCTCGCGCGACATCCGCATGTCGAGCGGCCCATCCGCGCGGAAGGAGAAGCCGCGGCTGGCGTCGTCCATCTGATCGGAGGAGAAGCCGAGATCGAGCGCGATGCCGGTCACGCGCACGATGCCGAGCTCCGCGAGGATGCGCTCGAGGTCGCCGAAGCAGCCCTCCACCACGGTCAGGCGCCCGGCGTAGGCGCTCGCGAGCGCGCCGCCGCGAGCCACCGCCGCGGGATCGCGGTCGAGCGCCACCACGCGGCAGCGCGCGGCCTCGAGGATCGCGCGGCTGTAATTCCCGGCGCCGAAAGTGCCGTCAACGTATAGCCCGTCGTCGCGTGGCGCCAACGCGGCGATGGCTTCTGCGAGGAGCACGGGCACGTGCGCGCCCGCGGGCTCCGGTCTCGAATTCGTGGGCGCGCTCACCGGCGCTCTCCCGGCGCCGGCGGCAGCGCCACGCCCTGACGCCGCGCGCGCTCGCGCAACTCGGCCTGATGCGCCTTGAAACGCTCGGGCTCCCAGATCTGGAACGTGCGGCCTTGGCCCACGAAGGCTGCATGGTCGGCGATGCCCGCGTGCTCCGCGAGCACCTGCGGCAGCATGATGCGGCCCTCGCCGTCGAACGGCAGCTGCTGCGCGTCGGAGAACACCACCGAGAGATTGTCGTGCGGCTCGGAGAACTGGCCGATCTGATCGACGCGGCCGCTCATCTCCTCCATCCGATCGATGCCGCTGCCCTCCACGCAGGGCAGCTTGAAGGACCGGAACGCCACGATGCCGAGGAAGCTCTGACCCGCCAACGCCGCGCGAAAGCTCGCCGGCACGGACACCCGGCCCTTGCGGTCCACCTTGTTGACGAACGTGGACAGAAACAATGCCACCCGCGTCCCCCACCTGTCCCGCCAGCAGCCTTGGGCCCGCACCCCTCCAGATGGATCGCGGTATCGCCCTTATGGGACAATATGGGATAGCATGGGCTAAACTGGGCGTCAATGGAATATGCTAGTAAAACAACGGGATGGCGAAGAATTTGCGGCGATCTCCGTCGGCCCAGCCCTAGTCGAAACCCGAGACCCCTCCCCCACGCCTAGCGTAGCCCGCAGTTGGCGCGAGACGTGTTCTCCGATTGTTCTTGCTGGAGCAAAGAAAAGCCAGACGGCCTGTAAGCCGGGTTCTGTCCCCGCCTGAAATAGACGGGCGATGACCATTCCTCTGGGACGCTCGTTACCGAGCGCCTCGCGCGACCGACCCGGACGGCGACGCGAAAGCGCGCCTGGCCTCGCGAAAGGCCCGCCGTCCCTACTTGGTCTTGCTCCCGGTGGGGTTTGCCATGCCACCGCCGTTACCGGCGGCGCGGTGCGCTCTTACCGCACCCTTTCACCCTTGCCGCCCGCTCGCAAGCGGGCTCGGCGGTTTGCTTTCTGTGGCACTGTCCCTGGGGTCGCCCCCGCCGGGCGTTATCCGGCACCGTGCTTCCGTGGAGCCCGGACTTTCCTCCCTTCGCCCTCGCGGGCGAAGAGCGGCCATCCGGCCGTCTGGCGTCCTGAAATTGGGGCGGGAGTGTGGCCCTGTCAATGAAATGCCTTGCGCGTCGAGGGCACGCGGAGGTCAGCGGCGAGCCTAGGAATGAGAGGACGCCCGCCGCCGTTCTGGATCTCGGGGACGGAGCGCTCGAGCTCAGGAGACCGACATGGCCGCTCGCTTTCTCACCGCAGTCGCCGCAGCCTTGCTGCTGATAAGCCCGACCGTCTGGGCGCAATCGCAACCGGCGGACCCGCCCGCCCGCGTCGGACGCTTGAGCGCGATCGAGGGCACCGTGCAGCAACGCACGCCCGACGACACCGATTGGACCGCGGCCAATCT
Organism: Allostellaceae bacterium; assembly: GCA_035569735.1. Taxonomy (GTDB): domain Bacteria; phylum Pseudomonadota; class Alphaproteobacteria; order ATCC43930; family CGMCC-115725; genus DASZHJ01. The sequence continues at coordinate 3,219 of DATMMM010000365.1, forward strand.
CAACTATCCCATCAGCACCGGCTTCGCCCTTGCGCCCCAGGATGGCGGCCGCGCGGAGATCCAGGTGGGCTCGATATCGTTGCGCGTGGGCCCGGCAAGCGAGCTCGACGTCAACAATCTCGGGGACCGCGATGCATCGCTTACCCTCGCGCAAGGCGAGCTGAACCTGCGGGTCGCCCGATTCGATACCGGCGAGCGGATCGAGATCGTGACGCCCCGCGGCGTCATGGAGGTCCTCGCCGCCGGCGAATATCACATCGACGCCGGCACCACCGAGAGCCCGACCCGCTTCGAGGTGTTCAACGGCCAGGCCGAGCTGCAGCGCGACGGCGGGAACACGGCGCTCGCCTCCGGCCAGGCGGCGCTGATCAATACCGACGATGCCCGGAGCCTGACCATGGCTGCGGTCGAGCCCGATGCGCTCGACCAGTGGGCCTTCGGCCGGGATGGCCGCGGCGCGGCCCCGCCTGTCAACACCGCGAGTCGATTGCCCCCCGCCGCAGCCGCCGCGCCGGCTCCTTACGGGGCGCCGCCCCCTTACGTGTCGCCCGAGATGACCGGCGCGGCCGATCTCTCCGCCTACGGCGACTGGAACACCGATCCGCAATATGGCGCCGTCTGGCATCCGAGCGGCGTGCCGGCGGATTGGGCGCCCTACACCTACGGCCATTGGGCCTGGGTGAGCCCGTGGGGCTGGACCTGGATCGACGACGAGCCCTGGGGCTTCGCGCCCTTCCACTACGGCCGCTGGGCCTATGCGGACGACCGGTGGGGCTGGGTCCCCGGAGAGTTCGCGGAGGCGCCGGTCTATGCTCCGGCGCTGGTCGTGTTCTTCGGCGGTCCCGAGCGCCACTTCTTCTACGACGGCTATCGCGAGGGCATCGGCTGGTGCCCGCTCGGCCCGCGCGAAGTGTTTGTGCCGGGCTACCAAACCAGCATCGCCTACGTGCGCAATGTCAACATCACCAACGTCAATATCAATCAGGTCAATATTACTCGGGTGAACAACACCGTCGTGGTGAACAACGATCGTCATTGGGAAGCGGGCAATTACGCCAACCATCGCTTTGCCACGGTGGTGCCGGCGAATTCCTTCGCGCAGGCGCGGAACATCCACGAGGTCGCCGCACGCCCCACCCAAACTGCGGCCATCGCGCACCTGCCGGTCGCCCACGATCCCGCTGTCGCCCCGCCGCGCACCGCAGCAGTGAACGCGGGATCGGCGAGCAATGCGGCGCTGTTTAACCGCGACCGCGGTGGCCGTCCGCAAATCCCGGCGGGTCGCGCCGGCTCGACGCCAGGGCAGCCGAATCAAACGGGCGCCGCAGGTGTTGCCGGCGGTCCCACGAACCGCTTCGCCGCGGGCCGCACACCGCCCGTGGTGCCTCCTGCGCAGGGCGGAGCTGCGCTGAACAATCGCGCGACCGCCAATACTCCAGGCAACGGCGCGCCGGACTCGCTACAGGGCGCGCGCCGCGGCCCCTTCGGCGCCGGCGCACCCAACGCGGCCGCCGCAAACGGCCGTGGCTTGCCTCCGCTGCCACCCGCTCATGGCGGAGCGACAGCAGGCAATCGCACAACTGGCGCTGCCGGCACTCCGCAAGTGAACGGCGCACCGGACTCTCTCCAGGGCACGCGACGCGGCCCCTTCGGCGCCGGCGCACCCAACACGCCCGCCGCAAACGGCCACGGCTTGCCGCCGGTGCCATCCGCTCATGGCGGACCGACGGCCGCCAATCGCGCGGCCGGCGCCACCGGCACCCTGCAAGGCAACAGCGCGCCGAACTCGCTTCAGAGCGTTCGACCGACAGCCGGCCCCCTGGGCATGGGGAACCGCAACGTCACCTCGAATGCCGCCGGCCGAAACCTGCCGGCGCTGCCTCCCGCCCATGGCGAAGCCGCCGTCAACAATCGCGCGGGCGGCGCCGCACCGCAGGGCAATGGCAGCAACCCCACGACGCAGGCGTCCCGGGGACCGCGCGGTCCGTTCGGGACGAATACGCCCGCCGCGCCCAATGTAGCGACGGGCTCGGCTGGACAAGGCTTGCGTGACCTGCCCACGAACCGGCAGCAGATGCAGAGACCGCCCGTGCCGCAGGCGCATATCGCGCAGCCGCCCACGCTGCCGACGGGATCATCCGCGGGACACCGAGGCTTCGCGGCCCCGGCGACGCCAAGCCCGCAACAAAACGTCGCGGCGCCGACCCGCAACGTCGCGCCGCCGCCGCAGCCGCAAACGCAGACGGCGGCGCCCACCCGCAGCTTTGCACCGCCACCGCAGCCGCCCGCGCAGACGGCAGCGCCCGCCCGCAACTTCGCGCCGCCACCGCGTTCGCAGCCGCAAACGCAGACGGCAGCGCCCGCCCGCAACTTCGCGCCGCCGCCGCGCCCGCAAGCGCCCGCGCAGACAGCGGCGCCCGCCCGCAACTTCGCGCCGCCACCGCGTCCGCAGCCACCCGCGCCACAGCCACACATCGCGGCGCCCGTCCACAGCGCGCCACCGCCGGCTCCCGCTCGCCCGGTCGCGAACGCCGCGGCCTCGCACGCCCCGGCTCCGGCGCCGCACCCGCAACCGGCGCCGCAGCACGCCGCGCCCACGAACAATAAGAAGCAGAACCAGTAATCAGGATCGGCGTTGCGTCCGGAGCGCGCTGACGGCGCGCTCCACCGCCGCGAGACGCACCGCGGTCTCGTCGTCGAAGCCACCATCGATGCGGCTCGGCCGGAAGCGGCGCTGGAAGGCCACCAGCACCTGGCGCGTCTCGTCGTCGAGCAAGCCCGAGTTCGGCGCGCGATACCCGATCGCGTCCAGCATCGCCTGAGCGCCGGCGACATCGGCCGGCGGCGGCATCGGGTCCGCCGGCCAGAGCCCGATCCCCGCGCGCGCCAGGCGCGGCCAATCGAAGAGCTCGCCCGGGTCCTGTTTGCGCAGCGGCGCCACGTCGGAGTGGCCGACGACGCGGTCGGCCGGTATCGGGTGCCGCCGGAGCAAGTCCCCGCAGAGCGCCTCGAGCGAGGCCATCTGCGCTTCGGGAAACGCGCGATAGCCCCAGTCGTGCCCGGGATTGACCAGCTCGATGCCGATCGAGGTGGCGTTGACGTCCCGCGTGCCCTGCCAGAAAGAGACGCCCGCGTGCCAGGCACGCCGGCTTTCCTCGACCAGCCGCCAGACCGTGCCGTCCTCGTCGATCGCGTAATGCGCGCTCACCTTGGCGGCGGGATCGCAGAGCCGGTCTATCGCCTCGGCGGCGGTCTTCATGCCGGTGTAGTGCAGCACCAGCATGTCGACGCGCCCGCCCTCGGGCCGCGCATCGTGATTGGGCGAGAGGCACTCGCGCAAGTTCATGGCGGTAGTGTACTCGTTTTCTTCAGGGATCGCGGACTCCAGCCCGGCACGTCTTCATTCGAATGGAAGCCCCCTGGTGCGTCCTTCGACTCTGCGCGAAGCGCAGAGTCGAAGGACGCAGGGTGTCCATGCAATCGGGAACCGCTCTTGCAGAGCGAGCCGGACACATGGCTGACGAGACCGATTGAAGCCGCGCGCATGCGGGCGTATAGGCTCCTGATGCCGGAACCGTCGCCCTCCACCGCGAGCTCCGAATGCCCGCGCTGTCTCAAGCCGCCGGCGCTCTGCGTCTGCGCGGAGATATCGCCGATCCGGAACCGCACTGCCGTGCTGATCCTGCAGCATCCGCAGGAGCAGGATCGCACGCTCGGCACCGCCCGACTCGCGACGCTCCAGCTCGAGAATGCCGTGCTCAAGGTCGGCCTCTCCTGGCCGAGCCTCGGCGCGGCGCTGGGGCGGCCCGCCGATCCCAAGCGCTGGGCCGTGGTTTATCTGGGCTCCGCCGAGCCCGCGGAATTGGCCCCCGGGCGCGAGGTGCTGGTGCTCGACCGCAAGGGGAAACCGGTCTCCGATCAGGACGCGGTGCTCGCGGGGATCGAGGGCATCGTGCTGCTCGACGGCACCTGGAGCCAGGCCAAGACGCTGTGGTGGCGCAATCCCTGGGTACTGAAGGCGAAGCGCATCGTGCTCAATCCGAGCCGCCCGTCGCGCTATGGGTTGATCCGCCGCGAGCCCCGGCGCGATAGCCTCTCGACCCTGGAGGCCGCCGGCCTGGCGCTGGCGCGCATCGAGCGGAAACCGGAGATCGAGACCGAATTGGTCGCGAGCTTCGAGCAGATGCTGGCGCGCGCGCGAAGCGTGGCGCTCGACGCCGAGGGCGGCAACGATCGGCGCGCGCGCGGCGCTCGCAAGCAGCGCCGGCGGCGCGCCCGCGCCCGCGCGGGGAAACGCCCGTGACCGAGGCTCGAATACCCGGCGTATCGGCTCTGGTCTTCGACGTGTTCGGCACGGTGGTCGACTGGCGCTCCAGCATCATCCGGGAGCTCGAGGCGTTCGGGCGCGAGCGGCGCCTCGCCGCCGACTGGACGGCGCTCGCCGACGCTTGGCGCGCGGGCTATCAGCCCGCCATGGAGCGCGTCCGCAAGGGCGAGATCGGCTGGACCGTGCTCGACGATCTCCATCGCGAAACCCTGGAGGCGCTGCTGCCGAAATTCGGCATCGGCGGCCTCTCGAAGGCCGAGATCCTGCATCTCGTCCACGCCTGGCATCGTCTCGATCCGTGGCCCGACGCGGTCCAGGGGCTCACGCGCCTGAAACGCCGCTACATCATCGGTACGCTCTCGAACGGCAACGTGGCGCTGCTGCTCGACATGGCGAAACGCGCGGGGCTGCCGTGGGACATGATCTTCTCGGCCGAGCTCGCGCGGCATTACAAGCCCGCGCCCCAGGCCTACCGGAGCGTGCCGAATTTCCTGCGCCTCGATCCCGGCAAGGTGATGCTGGTCGCCGCCCACAACAACGACCTGGTCGCGGCCGCGCGCGAGGGCCTCGAGACCGGCTTCGTCGCCCGGCCGACCGAGTACGGCCCGCACCAAACCCGCGATTTAAAAGCCGAGCACGATTTCGACGTGGTGGCGCGGGACTTCCTGCATCTGGCGGAGCTGATGGGCGCCTGATTGGGGCACATGATGCGGATTCGAGCCTCGATACTGGCGGCCCTTCTCGTGGCCGGCAGCGGCTCCGCCTCGGCCCAGTCCTTCCGCGGAAAGTGGGAGGCCGCGGGTCCGGCGGTCGTCGGGCGGCATTGCCCCGCTTACGACGCGCACATCGTGGTGCGCGGCAATGCCATCGTGATCAGGCTGGGCGGCGGCCGGCAAAACTGGGTGCTGAGGGGCCAAGTCGCGCCCGACGGCTCCTTCACCGCGGAGGGCCTGAACGGTGAGACCAGC
>DATMMM010000366.1:0-3125 GCA_035569735.1 Allostellaceae bacterium
AAGCCCAGGGCCTGGGCCTCCTCGAGGTCGACACCGTCCTCACGCCCGAGAAAACCCTCCAGCACGTCACGGGTGTCGAGCTGCGCGGCAATGCCGCCGTCGCTGGCTATGAGATGCATGTCGGCCGGACCGACGGGCCGGGCACGCGACGGCCGATGCTGCGGCTCGGCAGCCGGCTCGACGGCGCCGTCTCCGCCGACGGACGGATCATGGGCTGCCACGTGCACGGGATCTTCGCGGGCGACAGCTTCCGCCGCGGCTTCCTGGAGCGGCTCGGCGGCAAGGCCGACGCGGCGCTGTTCTACGAGGCGCGGGTCGAGTCCGCGCTGGAGGCGCTCGCCAACCATTGCGAGGCGCATCTCGACGTCGCGCGCCTCTTGGAGATCGCGCGTGCGCGCTGAAATCTCAGAACAGCGCCGCCAGTGCGATCAACGCAGCCTCGACGGCGCAGGCGAGGATGAACAATCCGAGGGCGTGGCGGATCTCGGCAGAGCCTGCCTCCTCAGTGCCTTCACCGATCCAGGCGCCCTCCACCAACTCGCCGCCATACTGCCGCGGACCCGCGAGCGAGAGGTCGAGCGCGCCCGCCATGGCGGCCTCGGGCCAGCCCGCATTGACCGAGCGGTGCTTGCGGGCATGGCGCAGCATGATCCTGAGCGCGTCCCATCCGCTGGCGCGCGGCATCAGCACGCCGGCGATCGCGATCAGCGCGCCTGCGAGCCGGGCCGGCACCAGGTTCGCGGCATCGTCGAGCCGCGCCGCCGCCCAGCCGAAGGCGCGATAGCGCTCGGAGCGGTGGCCGATCATGCTGTCCAGCGTGTTGACCGCCTTGTAGGCGCAAATCCCGGGCAGGCCCAGCATCAGGAACCAGAAGACCGGCGCCACCACGCCATCGCCAAAATTCTCGGCCAGCGATTCGATGGCGGCGCGGCCGATGCCCTCCTCGTCGAGACTGGCGGGATCGCGGCCGACGATGTGGCTGATCGCGGTGCGCGCGCCCTCCAAGCCTTCGTCGTCGAGCGCCGAAGCCACCGCCGCCACGTGATCGTAGAGGCTGCGCTGCGCCAGCAGCACCGTGAGCACCAGGGTCTCGCCGACCGCGCCCCAAACGGATCCTGCAAAGAGAGTGTCGAGCAATGCGCCCGCCCCCGCGGCAACCACGACCACGAGCGCCACGGTCGCGATACCTCCGAGGCGGCGGTGGCGGTCGGAGTAATCCTGGCGATTGAGACGACGCTCCAGCCGCGCGGTCAGGAGGCCCACCAGTGCCACCGGGTGCGGCACGCGGCGGAAGATGGCCGCGGGATCGCCGATGACGGCGTCGAGCGCGAGAGCGGCCAACAGCAAGATCAGCGTATCGAACCGCGTTGGATCCGGCGCAAACAGCGGAGACATGGCTGCGCCAGCATCGGCGCGCGAGCCAGTGGCGTCAATCGCCGGTGCCTACAAAGCGACCTAATCGGGAGCGGCCGGACATGAGCGAGACTGCGGTGATGGTGTGCGGCCACGGCAGCCGGGACGAGGGGGCGATCCGCGAGTTCGAGCGGCTCGCGGGCGCGCTCAAGACGCGGCTGCCCGCTCATGACGTCGAGACCGGTTACCTTGAATTCGCGCGGCCGGTGATTCGCGACGGGCTCGACGCCCTCAAGCGGCGCGGCGCCCGGCGCATCGTCGCGGTGCCGGGCATGCTGTTCGCCGCCGCGCACGTCAAGAACGACCTGCCCTCGGAGATCAACAGCTTCGCCGCGGCTAATCCGCAGATCGAGGTGCGATTCGGGCGCGAGCTCGCGATCGAGCCCAAGCTGCTGCGCGCGGCGGCCGATCGCATCGCCGAGGCCGAGACCGCGGCGGGACCGGCTCAGCCGCGCGATCAGAGCTTGCTCGTCGTGGTGGGACGCGGCACCAACGATCCCGACGCCAACAGCAACGTCGCCAAGGTCACGCGCTTCCTCTGGGAAGGCATGGGCTTCGGCTGGGCCGAGGTCGCCTTTAGCGGCGTGGCGCATCCGAGGGTCGAGCCCGCGCTGCGCCGGGCGCTCAAGCTGGGCTTCGCCCGCATCGTCGTGTTCCCGTATTTCCTGTTCACGGGCGTGCTGGTGAAACGGATCTACGACGAAACCGACCGCGTCGCCGCCGATCACCCCGAGATCGAGTTCCTGAAGGCGCCTTACCTCAACGACCATCCGCTGGTGCTGGACTGCTTTGCCGAGCGGGTGAGTGAGGCCGCAGACGGCGCCCCCGCGATGAACTGCCAGCTCTGCAAGTACCGCACGCAGATCATCGGCTACGAGACCGCGGCCGGCGCGCCCCAGGAGGGGCACCACCACCACGTCCGCGGCATCGGCACCGATGGCGATCATCATCACCACGCCCACGATCATGACCATGATCACCGGCACGATCACAGCGACCACCACGGCCGCGCGCATAACGGCCATCACCCCCGCGAATCGGACTGAGCCTTGGGCGGACGCGCGCTCTTCGATCTCTTTGTAATGGTCGACTGGAGCGCCGCGGCAGCGCCGAAACTGGGTGCCGACAGCATCTGGATCGCGGCGTTGCGGCGGCGCCGGCGGAGCCTCGAGCCGGTGTTGCTGGAGAACCTGGCGACCCGGCAAGACGCCGCCGCCGTGCTGCGCGCGCTCTTCATCGGGAGCCTCGCGCGCGGCGAGCGCGTGCTCGCGGGCTTCGATTTCCCGCTGGGATATCCCGCGGGACTGGCGGAGCGGCTGCAGCTTCAGGGCGCGCCCTGGCGCGCGGTCTGGGACGAGATCACCCGCTCGCTGGTCGACGGACCCGACAACCGCAACAACCGCTTTGCAGTCGCCGCCGAGCTCAATCGCCGGCTCACCGGCGAGGCCTATCCGTTCTGGAGCTGCCCCGCGGGCGCCGCCGGCCCGTTCCTGCGGCCGAAGCATCACCGCCGGCACAGCCCCGACGGTTTTCCCGAGCATCGCCTAGTCGACCGCCGCATGCGCGGGCCACAGCCCGGCTGGAAGCTCGCTGGCACCGGCTCCGCCGGCGGCCAGGCCTTGACCGGCATCCCCGTGCTCCGCGCGCTTCGCGACGATCCCGCGCTTCGCCGACACGTCCGCGTCTGGCCGTTCGAGACCGGACTTGCAGCA
>DATMMM010000367.1:0-13186 GCA_035569735.1 Allostellaceae bacterium
AGGTGTTGGAGGAGAGCGACACGGGCCGGCGCTCCTTCCGCTTCATTCCGGGCCCGGTGTTCTGTCAGGTTCTGATGGCAGACGAGATCAACCGCGCGAGCCCGCGCACCCAATCGGCGCTGCTGCAGGCGATGCAGGAAGGCCGCGTGTCGGTTGCAGGCAATTACCACCCGCTGCCGCGCCCCTTCCACGTGCTCGCGACCCAGAATCCGATCGAGCAGGAGGGCACCTACCCGCTCCCCGAGGCGCAGCTCGACCGGTTCCTGCTGCAGATCGACGTCGATTATCCCGACCTCGAGGCGGAGCGGCAGATGCTGCTGGCCACCACGGGGATCGCCGAGGACAAGCCGGTGGAGGCGATGGGCGCCGCCGAGCTGCTGGCGGCGCAGCGCCTGGTGCGCCGTATTCCCGTCGGCGAAAGCGTGGTCGAGGCGATCCTCGCCCTGGTGCGCGCAGGACGGCCGGACTCGGCCTCCGGCGCGGAGGTCAAACGCCACGTCGCCTGGGGCCCGGGCCCGCGCGCGAGCCAGGCGCTGATGCTCGCCACGCGCGCCCGCGCGCTCATCGACGGGCGGCTCAGCCCCTCCATCGATGACGTGATCGCGCTGGCACCCCCGGTTCTGCGCCACCGCATGGCGCTCAACTTCGCCGCGCGCGCCGACGGCATCACCATGCCTCAGGTGATCGAGCGGCTGATTGCACCCTTGCGCTGACGGTGCGGGGAATCGTACAGGTCACGCTTAATGCCCCCAACACCCGCGCAACGCGCGCTGCGTCATCACGCCGAGGAGTTGGCAGCTCAGCTGCCGCCTCTGCTCGTGGAAGCCGAGCGTGTCGCCATCACGGTGTCGCAGGGCGTGCACGGCCGCCGGCGCGTGGGTCAAGGCGAGACGTTCTGGCAATTCCGCCAATACGAGCCGGGCGAGCCCGCCCAACGCATCGATTGGCGCGAGAGCGCGCGCTCCGACCGGCTCTATGTCCGCGAGACCGAATGGGAGGCCTCCGAGAGCGTCTGGATCTGGCGCGACAGCTCGCCCTCCATGGATTACGCCTCGAGCCCGGACCTGCCGACCAAGCGGGCGCGCGGCGACCTGGTGGCGCTCGCCTTGGTGGCGCTTCTGATCCGCGGCGGCGAGCGCGTGACCCTGCTGGGCTCGGGCTATCCGCCCGCCACCGGGACGAGCGTGCTCAACCGGCTGGCGCTGGTGATCGAGCGCACGGACCAGCCCGGCACCAGCCTGCCTGCTTTCGAGCCGCTGCCGCGCTATGGCCAGCTCGTGATGGTCAGCGACCTGCTCTCTCCGCTGGAGGAAATCGACGCGCTGGCGCGGCGCTTCGCGTCGATGGGCGTCAAGGGCCATCTCTTGCAGGTGCTGGACCCCGTGGAGGAGACGCTGCCCTTCGAGGGCCGGGTGCGATTCGAGGGACTCGAGAGCGAGGCGGATCTCTTGCTGAGCCGCGTCGAGACGCTGCGCTCGCAATACACGGCCAGGCTGCAGCGCCATCGCGACGGCTTGATGGCGCTGACGCAAGGTCTGGGCTGGACCTTCGCCACGCACCGCACCGACCGTGCCACGACGACGGCCTTGCTCGCGCTTTACGGCGCGCTCGCGCGCCCGGCCAAGGGCTGACGCCATGATGAGCCTCGGCAGCCTCGCCTTCGCGGCGCCCTGGATCCTGCTGGGCTTCGCGGTGCTGCCCATCCTGTGGTGGCTGCTGCGGGTGACGCCGCCGGCGCCGAAGCGTGTGATCTTCCCGGCGCTCCGCCTGCTCAGGGATCTGGTGCCGCGCGAGGAGACCCCCGCGAAGACACCGCTCTGGCTCGTGCTCATGCGCATGGCCCTGGCGGCGTTGGTTATCCTCGCGCTCGCGCATCCGCTCTTGAACCCGAACGCCCGGCTCGCGGGCGCGGGGCCGCTGGTGGTCGCGGTGGACGACGGCTGGAGCGCCGCCGATCGCTGGTCCGAGCGGCAGACCGCGCTGACACAACTGACCGACCAAGCCCAGCGGGAGGGCCGCCGCGTGGTCCTGTTCGGTACCGCGCCGCCGCCCGGCGGGGTGGCGCCGGCGCCGTTGTCGATCCTGCGCGCCGAGGACGCGCGCGCTGCCGCGGCGGAGCTGACGCCTCGACCCTGGCCGGTCGACCGCAGGGCGGCATTGGATCGGCTGCAGGGTCTGGCACTCCAGGGCGCCTCGATCGCCTGGCTCAGCGACGGGCTCGACCAGGCAGACGCGGTTCCCTTCGCCGAGGGACTGGCGAAACTCGGCGATCTCCGCGTGATGCTCGACCAGCCCGCCCAGTTGCCGCGGCTTCTTACTCCCGGCGACAGCGACGCCAAGGACTTGACCGCGGTGGTGCGGCGCGCAAGCGGGGAGGGCGAGGATCGCTTCGTGGTGCGCGCCATCGCCGACGACGGCCGCCTGCTCGCGCGCGCCGAGGAGGGCATGGCTCCTGGCACCACTCTTGCAACGGTATCGCTCAAGATGCCCGTGGAGCTTCGCAATCGAGCGAGCAGCATTCTGATCGAGGGCGAGACCTCGGCCGGCGCCACGCTGCTGCTCGACGAGCGCTGGCGCCGGCGGCCGGTCGGCATCGCCGCACCCCCGCCCGGCGAGGCGGCCCAACCGCTGCTGTCCGGCGCCTACTATTTGGAGCGGGCGCTGCAGCCCTTCAGCGAGGTGCGCCGCACCACCGTAACCCAGCTCGTGCAGCGCGACACCGCCGCGATCCTGCTGCCGGACGCCACCACGCTCGATGCCAACGACCGCGCGGCGCTGGTCAAATGGATGGAGGCGGGCGGGCTGGTGATGCGCTTTGCCGGCCCCAGCCTCGCCGAGAACGGCGACGAGCTGCTGCCGGTGACGCTGCGGCGCGGCGGCCGCGTGCTGGGCGGCGCGCTCTCCTGGGAGAAGCCGGCTCATCTGGCGCCCTTCGACGCCGAGAGCCCGTTCGCGGGGCTGAGCATCCCCGACGACGTCACGGTGACGCGCCAGGTCCTGGCCGAGCCCTCGCTCGACCTCTCCAGCAAGACCTGGGCCCGGCTCACCGACGGCACGCCGCTGGTCACCGCGGAGAAGCGCGGCAAAGGCTGGCTCGTCCTGATGCACACCACGGCCGATCCCGCCTGGTCGTCGCTGCCGATCTCCGGCCTCTTCGTGGACATGCTCCGGCGCGTGGTCGGGCTGAGCCAGGGTGTCGCCACCGCCTCCGATGCCGCGCTGCCGCCGGTCGAGACCCTCGACGGATTTGGGCGCCTCGGCCAGGCGCCCGCGAGCGCGCAGCTGATCGCGGCCGGTGCCTTCAACGACACCCGTGTCGACTCGCGTCATCCGCCGGGCTTCTACGGCACCGCCGATGCGCGCCGCGCCATCAACCTCGCGGGCGCCGTGCCCGCGCTGGAGGCGATCGCGCAGATACCCCCGGGTGTCGCGACGCAGCCTTACGAGCGCGCCAGGGAAGTCGATTTCCGTCCGTGGCTCCTGGGCGCGGCGCTCAGCCTGGCGCTCGTCGATCTGGTCGTCGCCTATGCGCTGCGGGGGTTGCTGGGCGGGATCGGCCGGCGGCGCGCGGGCCGCGCGGTGGGCGGCGCGCTCTTGCTCGTGGCGCTCGCGGGCGCGCCTGCCCGCGCCGGCGACGACGACTGGACCCTCCGCGCCACCAGCGAATTCCACCTCGCCTACGTGCGCACGGGCATCGGCGAGGTCGACGACGAGGCGCGCGCGGGCCTCGCGGGTCTTTCCGACGTGCTGAATCGCCGGACGGCGGTCGAAGCCGCGGCGCCGATGGACATCGACATCGAGAACGACGAGATCCTGTTCTTCCCGCTGCTCTACTGGCCGGTCGTGGAAGGCCAGCGGCTGCCCTCGGCCAAGGCGATCGACAAGATCAACCGCTACCTCGCCACCGGCGGCACCATCTTCTTCGACACGCGCGACCAAGGCGAAAGCAATGCGGCGAGCGCCTTCCAGGCGCAGCAGCGGCTGCAGCGGCTGGTCGCGGGCCTCAAGATTCCGCCGCTTGAGCCGCTGCCACCGGACCATGTGCTGACCAAGGCCTTCTACCTCATGCAGGAGTTTCCGGGACGCTGGAGCGGCGGCCGGCTCTGGATCGAGCCCACCGAGGGCAAGGTGAATGACGGCGTCGCCTCGATCGTCGTCGGCAGCAACGATTACGCCGCCGCCTGGGCCGTCGATTCGACCGGCCGGACGGTCTACCCGGTCGTGCCTGGCGGCGAGCCCCAGCGCGAGATGGCCTACCGATTCGGCGTCAATCTCGTGATGTACACGCTCACCGGCAACTACAAGACCGACCAGGTCCACGTCCCCGCCATCCTGGAGCGGCTGGGCCAATGACCATCGCCGGATACGCTCTCGCGGCTTCGCCGCTGCTGCCCTGGTGGGCGATCGCCGGCTTTGCCGGGCTTGCCATCCTGGCGCTGCTGTTCGGCGTGATCCGCCGGGCCCGCGGCAGCGCGTGGCGCCTGCTGGCGACGGCGGTGCTGCTGTTGATCCTGACGGACCCGTCCCTGGTCCAGGAAGACCGGCTGCCGCAGCGCGACGTTGCCGCGGTGGTGGTCGACGATTCGCCCAGCATGCGCATCGGGGACCGCCGCCAATACGCCCAGCAGGCGCTCGACCAGGTCACGGAGAAGCTCAAGGCCTTCAAGGACCTCGATGTTCGGATCGTGCATGCCGGCGGTGCGGACCCCGGCGCGGGTCTCGCGGATAATGGCACCCGCCTCTATACCGCCCTTCAGCACGCGCTCGCCGACGTGCCGAAGCAGCGCGTCGCGGGCGCGATCATGATCACCGACGGCCAGGTCCACGACATGCCGCCGCCACAGCAGCTGGATTTCTCGGCGCCGTTTCACGCGCTGATCACCGGCAAGCCCGGCGAGCAGGACCGCCGGCTCCTGGTCAAGGAAGCGCCGAGCTTCGGCCTGGTGGGCAAGGAGGTCGCCGTCACGCTCCGAGTCGACGACTTGCCGGACACGCTCGCCCAGCCGCGCGGCGAGGCGCGTGTCACCCTGCGAAAGGACGGCGCACCACCCAAGACCTTCGCCGTGCCGGTCGGACGCGACACCCAAGTGAGCATCCCGATCGATCACGGCGGACCCAACGTGGTCGAGGTCGAGGTGGCACAAGGACCGCACGAGCTCACCCTCGAGAACAACCGCGCGGCCTTCACGGTGAACGGCGTGCGCGACCGCCTCAAGGTCCTGCTGGTGAGCGGCGAGCCGCATGCCGGCGAGCGCACCTGGCGCAACATCCTGAAGTCGGACCCGTCGGTCGATCTGATCCATTTCACCATCCTGCGTCCGCCCGAGAAGCAGGACGGCACGCCGATCCGCGAGCTGTCGCTGATCGCGTTCCCGATCCGCGAGCTCTTCGACGTCAAGCTCGACGATTTCAATCTGATCATCTTCGACCGCTACGAGCGCCGCGGCATCCTACCCATGGTCTATCTCGAGAACATCGCGCGCTTCGTGCGCAACGGCGGTGCGCTCCTGGATTCCGCGGGGCCCGGCTTCGGCACGCCGCTCGGCCTCTTCCGCACGCCGCTCGGCGCGATCCTGCCGGCGGAGCCCACGGGCCAGGTGTTCGAGCAGGGCTTCAAACCCCACGTCAGCGACCAAGGTCTGCGCCATCCCGTCACGGCGGATCTGCCAGGCGGCACCGGGTCCGACACGAAGGATCCGCGCTGGGGCCGCTGGTTCCGGCAGATCGAAGCGAGATCCAAGGAAGGGGTCCCGGTCCTGAGCGGCGTCAACAACGAGCCGCTGCTGCTGCTAAGCCGGGTGGGCGAGGGCCGTGTGGCGGAGCTGCTGTCGGACCAGATGTGGCTCTGGACGCGCGGCTTCGAGGGCGGCGGCCCGCAAGCGGAGCTGCTGCGCCGCCTGGTCTATTGGCTGATGAAGGAGCCCGACCTCGAGGAAAACGCGCTGAGCGCGCGGGTCGAGGGCAACCGCCTGCAGATCGCGCGGCAATCGCTGCAGTCCGACGACCGCCCGGTCCGCGTCACCGGACCCGACGGCGTCCCCCGGGACGTGCCGTTGACGCCCGAGAGCGGCGGACGCAGCGTCGCCACGCTGCCGATTGACGAGAGCGGGCTTTACCGCATCACCGATGGCACCAATTCCGCGCTCGCCGCGGCGGGCGCGCTCAACCCGATCGAGATGTCCGACGTGCGCGCGACCGACGAGAAGCTGTCGGCCGCCGTCAGCGCCACCGGCGGCGGCCTGTTCTGGGTCGGCCCCGGAGCCATTCCCGAGATCCGCAGCGTGGCGCCCGAGCGCGCCGCCGCCGGCCACGGCTGGCTGGGGCTGCGCGCCAACGGCGACTACATCGTGACCGGCGTCCACGAGACGCCGCTGCTGCCGGGCCTCTTGGCGCTCCTGCTCGCCCTTGGCACCTTCATTGCCGCGTGGCGGCGCGAAGGGCGGTAGCCTTCAGTCCGTGGCCTTGATCCGTTTGAAGGCTTCCGTCGCCTCGATGAGACGCGTGCGGGTGCCGGGCTCTATCGCGGCGTGGCCCGCGTCGGGCACGATGGAGAACTCCGCCTCGGGCCAGGCGCGGTGCAGGTCCCAGGCGTTGCGGATCGGGCAGACGAGATCGTAGCGGCCGTGAATGATCACGCCGGGGATGTGCCGGATCTTGCGCACATTCTCGAGCAGGTAGTTATCGGTCTCGAAGAAGGTGCCATGCTTGAAGTAGTGGCATTCGATACGCGCCAGCGCGAGCGCCCCTTTTGGCTCCTCGTGCTCGCGGATGCTGGCCTCGTTCGGGATCAGGTACATGGCTGACGCTTCCCACCGGCTCCACGCCAGGGCGCAGCGCACCCGCTCCTCGTCGTTGCCACCCGTGAGCCGCCGGTAATAGGCGCCCACGAGGTCGCCGCGCTCGGATTCCGGGATCGGCGCCAGGAATTTCTCCCACGCGTCCGGGAAAATGTGGCTGGCGCCCTCCTGGTAGAACCAATCGACCTCCAGTTTCCGGCATAGAAAGATGCCGCGCAGGATGAGGCCGAGGACGCGCTCGGGGTGGGTCACCGCATAAGAGAGCGCGAGCGTGCTGCCCCAACTGCCGCCGAACACGATCCACCGGCGGATGCCGAGATCCTCGCGTATGGTCTCGATGTCGCGCACGAGATCCCAGGTGGTGTTTCCCGCGAGCTCGGCATGAGGCGTGCTCTTGCCGGCGCCGCGCTGGTCGAAGAGCACGACGCGATAGTGGCGGGGATCGAAGAAGCGCCGATAGCTCGGCGTCAGGCCGCCGCCCGGACCGCCATGCAGGAAGAGCACCGGCACGCCCTCGGGATTGCCGACCTCCTCGACGTAGATCGTATGGAGCGCCGAGACCTTGAGGTGCTTTGTGCGATAAGGCTCGATCTCCGGAAAGAATTCTCTGACGTCCATGGGTGTGCCTCGGTTTGGCGAGCAGTCGAGGCATCAAAGCAGGCCAGGCTCCTCTTGGAAACGATGATTCGTCAGCGGGGCCATTCGGCGCTCACCTCGCCACGGATCCGCGGAAGGAACACACCCGCGCCAGCTCTCGGCCAAACGCGGACAGACGAAGTACTAAGCGGCGCCCGAGGACACTCGCTTACTTAACGGAAAAATGAACCAGCTGGCCTACACCGATTTCAGCTGCGCCGCACGCGCTACGGCGAGGTCATCCAAGGCCTGGGCGGGGGACGGAGCGGTTGATCCGTGCCGGGCGTCCCCCACGTTCGGAGGCTCTCTATTCGTGCTTCTCCAGACCGTCGGCACCGAGCTCGATCATGACCTCGGTCCGCTCGGGCTCATGCGGCTTCAGGCTAGTATGATCCGAGTTCCAGCTCGCGAGCTTCACCACCTGCCCGGCCTCGCCGTCGCTATCGGCGGGTTCCAGGATGACGAGGCCGCTGTCGTCCAGGAAGAAAGTGTGATCGCCGAATACGCGGTTGAGTTGCGGAATCGCGGGATGGGTGTCGGGCAGAGGCTCCGCGTCGAATTGATCGAGGGTCTTGTCGACGCCTCTTTCACTCAGCTTCATGAAAATCTCCTCTTGAGCGCTGCGCTCTCTCGTCGAGGACCGGCCCATGGGCGCGCGTCCATCCCGCTCCAGCTAAGCCTGCTCCCACCGCCCGGCTATGAGGTGCCGCGTGTCATCGTTGTGAGCCGGGCGATCAACCGGCGGTCTTAGCGAGGTCGCCGCTCCGGCGCGGAGAAATCGCCGCCGTGGCCCTTGAGCATGCCGGCGCCGGTTTGCCGCTGATAAACCAGCAGGTCGAAGGAGGGCGCCTCGCCGATGATCTCGGTCAGGAGGCAATGGGCTTGTCCCCGGTGATGCGTCTGGTGATTGAAGAAGTGCAGCAGCAGCGGCGCCAACAGCTGCTCGATCTCCGCGGGGCTGCGCGTGCTGCGATAGCGGATCGTGCCCGCGAGGTCCTTCTCCGAGAGTCCCGCGACATAATCTACGATCCGTGCGTCCTCGGCGCGCCGCACCGCGCGAAGCTCGGCAAAATCCTCGTAGAGGATCGCGTCGAGTTCCTTGGGCTCGTCGCCCTCACCGGTGAAGCGATACATCCAGATGCGGTCGCCCAGCAGCAGATGGTTCAGCGTGCCGTGCAGCGAGCCGAAGAACGCGCCACGGTCCCGGCGGTACTCGGCGTCGGGAATACGCGCTGCCGCATCATAGAGCCGCTCGTTCGCCCAGGTGTTGTAGGCCGCCAGCATTTGGAAGAGGGGTTTCATGTGGCCCGCCACAGCTCCTTCACCGTCGCAACGACGCGGTCGACGTCGGCGTCGGTGATGTGGCGGTGCGTCACCATTCGAATCTGCCAGGGCGACCAGACGCCCGCGAGCACGCCCTTGGCCTTGAGTGCGTCGACCCAGGCATCCGCCCGCCGGCCGCTCTTGGCGAAATCGAGACGCACGATGTTGGTCTCGACCCCTGCGGGATCGACCAGGTTCGGATCGACCCGAGCAAGCCCTTCGGCAAGCCGCTTCGCGCGCGCGTGGTCCTCCGCGAGCCGATCGATCATCTCCTCGAGTGCGACGATGCCCGCTGCGGCGATCACACCGGCTTGGCGCAGGTTGCCGCCGACCATGCGGCGGAAGGCGCGGGCGCGCGTGATGAAGGAAGCGCTGCTGCAGAGCACTGAGCCCACCGGCGCGCTCAATCCCTTGGAGATGCAGAAGCCGATGCTCTCGCCATGGGCGGCGATCGCGGAAGCCGACACGCCCAGCGCCACCGCCGCATTGAAGACGCGCGCGCCGTCGATGTGCACGGGTACACCCGCGTCCTGCGCCATGCCGTGCACCGCCGCCATGTAGGCGAGCGGCAGCACCGCGCCGCCGGCGTCGTTGTGCGTGGTCTCCATGACGACGAGGGCGGTGCCGAGGCTGCGCGGCGTGAGCGCGGGCTTGATGGCCTCGCGCAACGCCTCCAGCTCCATCTGGCCGCGCCGGCTCGGGATCGTGCGGTGGAACAGGCTCGCGAGCCCGGCGATGCCGCCCATCTCCGAGCGGTAGATGTGCGTGCCGGGGTCGCTCAGCACCTCGCCGCCGCGGCCGGTGTGAGCGAGGAGCGAGACCAGGTTCGCCATGGTGCCGCTGGGCATGAACAGGCCCGCTTCCTTGCCGAGGAGCGAAGCGGCGAGCGCCTCCAACCTGCGCACGGTCGGGTCGCCCTCGCGCCCGTCGTCGCCGAGCTCGGCGTGGCGCATGCGCTCCAGCATGGTCTCGGTGGGCCGGGTCACGGTGTCGCTGCCGAGGTCGATCGCGTTCACGCTCATGTCACTCCTCGAAATCTGGTCTCACGTCATCGCCAGCTCATAGCGCCGCAGCAGCCGGTAGACCAGGAGCAGCGGCAAGGATGTGACCAAGATGAGCACGGCGGCCGCCGCGGCGGCAATCCCCGCGCCGCTGCCCTCGAGCGCCTCGAACATCACCACGGTCATGGTGGCCCAGGGGCCGCTGTAGAGGATCACCGTCGAGCTCAGCTCCGAGGCGACCGTGACCCAGGTCAGCACCATGCCGCCGACGATGCCGCCGAGCATCAGCGGCACCGTCAATGTGACGAAGGTGCGCGCCGGCGAGACGCCGAGGTTGATCGAGGCCTCCTCCAAACTGGGATCGAGCTGGTGCAGGATCGCGCTGGAGGCACGCACGTTGAAGGGCAGCTTCCGCACCATATAAGCGATCACCAGGATGACCGGCGTGCCCGTGAGCGCCAGCGGCCCTGCGTTGTAGGCGACGACGAGGCCGATGCCCAGCACCGTGCCGGCGATTGCGAAGGGCATCATGGCGAGGACGTCGAGGATGTGGCTGAGCCGCGATCGGAAGCGCGTCAGCACGTAGCCTACGGGGACGCCGAGCAGCGCGGCGCCGAGCGCTGCCGAGGTCGCGAGCATGACGGTGTTGATCAGTGGCCGCGAGGAGCGGTGCCAGAGATCGACGAAATTGCCGAGGCTCAAGTGGGGATGCAGCACCGGCCCGCGGTACTCCAGGAACGCGATCACCAGCACGGTGAGGAATGGCAGCAGCGCCGCGAGCGCCACGCCCCAGGCGAACACGGTCGCAAGCCAGCGCAGTCCGGCACCGACGCGGAGCTCCGGTGGCGCCGTGCGCGCGCCAGTAGCGAACCGGCGCCGGCCCAGGTAATAGCGCTGCAGCAGCAGCGCCGCCGTGGTGCAGGCGACGAGGAGGGTCGCGAGCACGCCCGCTGAGGCGGAGTTCGCGGCGACCTCGCCCACGAAGAGCTTGTAGGCCTCCACCGCGAGGATCGGCTTGTCCTCCGCCAGCACGAAGGGCACGCCGAAATTCTCCAGCGTCTCCATGAAGACCAGGAGCGCGCCCGAGAGCACGGACGGGGCCACCACCGGCAGGATCACCGTCCAGAACACACGCCAGCGCGAGGCGCCGAGGTTCTGGCCGGCCTCCTCGATGGAGACGTCCACCGCCTTGAAAGCCGCGAGCGTCGGCAGGAGGACGTAGGGGTAGAGCGTGAGCGTATAGACCCAGACCAGCCCCGGCGTGCCGTAGATCGAGCCCGGAAAGACGCCAAGCTCGCGCAACGCTTGCGTCACGATGCCCGCGCGCCCGAACAGCAGCACCAGCGCATAGGCGCCGACGAAGGACGGCAGCACCAGCGGCAGCGCCGCCAGCACCAGGATCGCGGATTTTCCGGGCACCGGCAGCCGCGCCAGGCAGAAGGCGAGGGGCACGCCGAGCGCGGTCGCCGCGGGCGTCGCGAGCGCGCCGATCCCGAGGCTGTTCCACAGGCTCTGCTGATAGAAGCTGCGGCCGAGGATGCGGACGTAATTGTCGAGCGTGAAGCCGCCCGCCTTGTCGAGGAAGCTCACATGGAAGACCGCGAACACGGGATAGAGCAGGAACAAGCCCAGGAACACCAGCGCAACGGCGGTGACCCCGAGCGGAAAGACCGAGCGTGAGCGGAGGCCGATCATGCGGCGGGAAACACCGCAACGCGGTCGGGGTCGTAGGTGAGCGCGAGTTTTGCGCCCGGCACGATCGACTCCGGCGGGAGGTCGAGGAGCGCCAGGCGCAGCGTGACCTTGCCCGCCGCCAAACACTCGACCCGCGTGGTGGCACCCAGAAGCTCGACGCGTCCGACCACCGCCTCGATCCGGGCCCAGCCTGCCGGCGGCGCCTCGCCGGGCGCGAGAAGCCGCAGGGTCTCCGGACGAAGCGACAGGCTGACACGGCCGTCCTTGGCGGCCTCGCTGCCGCGCGCCGACAGCTCGATGCCGCCGACGCCGATGCGGAGCCGTCCTCCCACGCTGCCCCGCACGGTCCCGGTCAGCAGGTTGGTGACGCCCATGAACTCCGCCACGAAGGCGCTGGCGGGGCGGCTGTAGATCTCCGCGGGCGGGCCGATCTGCTCGAGCGAGCCCGCGCGCATCACCGCGATCCGGTCGGAGATCGCCAGCGCCTCCTCCTGGTCGTGCGTCACATAGAGCGCGGTGATGCCGAGCGCTTGCTGGAGCTGGCGGATCTCGCCGCGCATCTCGACCCGGAGCTTGGCGTCGAGGTTGGAGAGCGGCTCGTCCAGCAGCAGCACCTCGGGCTCGATCACCAGCGCCCGGGCGATCGCGACCCGCTGCAGCTGGCCGCCCGAGAGCTGGTGCGGCCAGCGCTCAGCCAAGCCATCGAGCCGCACCAGCGTCAGCGCGCGGGCGACCCGCTCGGCGCGCGCGGCGCGCTCGACGCGGCGCGCCTTGAGCCCGTAGGCGACGTTCCCCGCGACGGTGAGGTTCGGAAACACCGCATAGTTCTGGAACACCATGCCGGTGTTGCGCCGATGCGGCGGCAGCCGGTCGATACGCCGCTCGCCGAAGCGGATCGCGCCGGCGTCGAGATCCGCGAAGCCCGCCACCATCCGCAGCAGCGTGGTCTTGCCGCATCCCGACGGCCCCAGCAGCGTGAAGAACTCGCCGTCGCGGACGTCCAGCGAGATCCCTGCCACAGCGGTCACCGCGCCAAACCGCTTCGCCACGCGCTCGATCGCGATGGCGGTCATGGCCGCGCTCTGATGAGTCGGTCCGCCATGACCGCGTCGATCCCCCCGTTCTTGCCGGCATGATAGCCCCGTGCGAGATCGGCCAGGATTTCACATTCTTGCCGATCGGCTCAAGCGCGCGGTCGATGGGCGGGATCGCCGTCCACCCTGTCTATAGAGACGTTTACGCGTGTGCCTTGGGGAGGACGTCGAAGGCGATGCAGATCCGGTCCTGCTCGCTCTCGAACGGCACGGTGTTGTGCCAGAAATAGGAGGGAAACAGGATCATCAGGCCCTCGACGGGTTTGACCGAGTCCGTCAGCTCTGCCGGCGGCCTGAGCGGGTCGGGCCGAGTGACCTCCGGCTGGCCGAAGCGAATGAAGCCGGCGTCGCCGGTGCTTCTGCTGCCGATGATCTCGGGAATGCGCACGTAGTAGACGCCGCTCACGATTCCTGCGGGATGGAAATGCGGTGTCTGGTATCCGTCTGAACGCAGCACGACGCCCCAGCCGCGCAGCGCCCACGCGGCCGGCGGCGGTGCAAAGACTGCGGGGGTTTGCGCGACGGTCTCACTAAGGTAGGCGGCGACGGCGCCTTCGATCGCGCGCCGGAGCGCGGCAATCGGCCCGTCGATAGCATCGAGGACTTCCCCGGTTACCCTGCCTTTCACCGTGGATAGGCC